>CANQBY010000064.1 GCA_947589695.1 uncultured Bacilli bacterium | reverse complement strand
TGGAGTTAAACAAAGAGAAATCTTAAAAAGTAAAGGGGAGATGCCTGATGCTTTATATATGAGTGCAACCCCTATTCCTCGGAGTTATGCCCTAACGATTTATGGTGATTTAGATGTTTCTTTTATTACGCATAAGCCTGGTGGTCGTAAAGAAATTATAACCAAAGTAAAAAAATATACCGAACTAAAAAGTGTCTTAAATCATATTTTAACCGAAATCAAAAATGGTCATCAAGTTTATGTTGTGGCCAGTCTAATAGATGATAACGAAGAACTAGATTTAAAAAGTGTTGAAACCCTAAAATCTAAATTTAATATGGCCTATCAACATAAAATTCCTATTGAAATCTTACATGGTAAATTAAAACAAAAAGAAAAAGACGCCATCATGAATCGTTTCAAAGAAAATATAACCAAAATTTTAATTTCCACCACCGTTATTGAAGTGGGAGTTGATGTTAAAAATGCGACTGTCATGGTCATATTTGACGCTGATCGTTTTGGCCTTGCTACTCTTCACCAACTTCGCGGTCGAGTCGGACGTAACTCTCTAGATAGTTATTGTTATCTCATTTGTGATAAAGAAATTGATCGCTTAAAAGTCCTAGAGGAAAGTAATGATGGCTTTTACATTTCGGAAAAAGATTTAGAACTTCGTGGCGAAGGAGATTTATTTGGTATTCGCCAAAGTGGTGTTAAAACCTTTAAACTTGCTAATTTAAAAACTGACGCTAAAATTTTAATGCAAGCTAAAAATGATAGTGCCGAATATATAAATACTGGCGAATATAAAAATAATTTATCGTATCATAAAATTATTAAAGAACTAGATCGTTTAAATTAAAAAAATTTAACAAATAACAATTGACAAAACTCAAAATATTTTATATCATTAATATGACATGATAAACGTCATGTCCGAGTTCACTTTTACGACTTTGTGTGAAAGTGAAGTCAACCAAAACCCCCTGAAGGAGCCGCGAGGCTCCGTTTTTGTTTATCTTAATTTATAATATTTAATTAAGAACACTTATGTTTAAAAAAGTTTATTGATAAGTAATGTATATTAACTTTAAAAATTATGTTTATACTGAGAAATATAAAAAACAATAAAATGCACAAATATTGTGCAAAATATGTCAGAAAAAGAGAAAAATGCACAATTTTATTAAAATATTGTGCATTTTTATTTGCTTTTAGGCAAAAATATGATAAAACAATGTAATAGTAATATTGCGAGAACGAGAATAAGTGAAGAATTACAAATAGAAGAATCCAAAATAAGAGAGATAATTGAAAAAGGAAATATATTATATAAAGAGTTCTATAATTAAATAGTTTTACAAATTAAAGTCAATTTATATGAGCAAACGATATATTTAAGTTTGCTTTTTTGATATAATATTTAGTGAAAGAAAAAGTAATTTGTAAGGAGAAAAATATGAATTTAATATCAAAAAAATTTAACGAATTATCAGCAACGGAAATATACGAAATATTAAAAGCAAGATCAGAAATATTTATACTAGAACAAAATATTCATTATCAAGATATGGACGATATTGATTATAATAGTTTGCATTGCTTTTTTATGGAAAATAATAAGGTCACAGCCTATCTTCGGGCCTTTTATCAAGATAAAGACATTGTTAAACTTGGGCGAGTTTTAACTTTAAAACATGGAATGGGTCTAGGCAAAGATTTAATGGAACAAAGTTTAAAATCTATTAAAGAAAAAATGAATTGTAAAAAAATATGTATGGATGCCCAAAAACATGCGGTAGGTTTTTATGAAAAATTCGGTTTTAAAGTTGTTTCTAATGACTTTTTAGAGGAAGGAATTATTCATGTAGTTATGGAATTAGAATATAATACAAATTCCAATTTGCACGAGTAAGATTATCAAAAATGTTTTCGATCAAGAATATAAATAATAAGAAATTTTAACATAAATATAAAATATGTTAAAAAAATGGCAAAAATTTAACATATTTATTGCATATATAAAAACTAACTCTACTAATGGTAGGTGTTAAAACGTGTGTTAATATTGTATAGTTGTTTTCGAAAGGAGCCAGAAATATGGATCAAGAAAAAATAGGAAAATTTATTACAACCTGTAGAAAAGAACAAAATTTAACTCAAGAACAACTTGCCGAAAAATTAGGAATAACTTATAAAGCAGTATCTAAATGGGAGTGTGGAAAAGGACTACCTGATGCTTCTATTATGATAGAACTATGTAAAATTTTAAAAATAACAGTTAATGATTTATTAAGTGGTGAAAAAGTTAAAGAAAAAGAATATCAAGAAAAATTAGAACAAAATATTATAGATACAATAGATTATACAGATAAAAAAGTATCTAAAAAAAATAAACTAATTTATGAAATGCTTATGTTCTTTGGTTTAGGTTTAATTTTTATTGCCTTTACTATTTATCCTACGGATAGTAGTTGGGGAGCTATCCATTCTATAATGGGGTTACTCTTATCTACCTTAGGTTTTATTAATCTAAAAAGTGGTAAAACTATTATAAAAAAGATATTTTTAGGTCTAGGTTATTTTATGATAATTTTTATATTACTACTAATGCTTGATTATTCTAATGTCGTATTAAATAAAGTTGCCCCCAGATTTTCTTATTTAAAAGAAACTAATGATACTATGATTATTTATAAAGCCCTATTTTATAATGTCTATAGAATAAACCGAAATACTAAAAATGAATATTATATAATCGATACTGAAAAAAAGTATACCGAAGGAAATATCCCAATAACTCCCTTTAATAGAGCCAAATCGGGAATTGAAAATATAATTCAATATCAAAATAAGTATGTCGGTAATAATAGTAATGATAGTCATTTAATTGATAATTTACCCCTAGCTGAATATGGATATGTATTTGAAATTGATTCTAAAAATTTAGGACTTACTATTGATTATCATATTACTGATTGGTATATTAACGAAAATCATTATTTAGAAAAATCATTACTATATAATTCTGTATCAATATTTGCTTTAATAGCTAATGTCGAAACCATTACTTTTAATTTTAGTAGTAAAACATATACATTAAGTAGAAAAGAAATCTCTGAATTGTATCCTAATTATAAAGAAATAGTTAACAATGGGATAAATCAAACCAATTTCAATAAGTATGTAGAAACCAAAATGAATGATGATAATTTTGTCGAAGATACATTTAAAAAAATATTTGCAAGCTAAATTTCAATTTAGATGAGCTGACTAGAAATAGTTTGCTCATTTTTTATTTATATTTATGAAATGTTAATCTTAGTTGACACATTTCCAATAAAAAGTGGTAGATTGCAACCAAAATAAAATGTATAATTTTAGTCATGAGGTGAGAAAATTGAATAATTTAGGTGCAAAATTATTTGAGTTAAGAAAAAGCAAAAATTTATCCCAAGAAGAAGCTGCTGAAAAATTAAATGTAACACGTCAAACCGTTTCTAAATGGGAAACCAATCAAAGTATGCCTGATTTTGATAAAGTTGGTCCTTTATGCCAATTATATGGTATTACCCCCAATGAACTATTTTTAGAATTAAAAGAAAAGAAAACTTCCCCAAATACCGAATTTATTAGTGAGTTTGAAGAAGAAACATTAAGAACAAGTAGGAAAGCCAAAGGAATAGCCCTAAGTGTCGTTTTATATTTTTTAGGAATTATCTGGATAATGCTATCTATTCCGGTTATGAATATTAATCCCGTCGTCGCAACTGCTCTCTTTTTACTTATTTGTGGTCTTGCAACCGGTATTATAATCTATGTTTGTATTAGATATAAAAAGATAAAAACTCCTGAAGAAACTAAAGCTGATAAATTAAGAAAACAAATTTCCGATGTCGTTGCAATTATAGTAACTATTATCTACTTAATTATTAGTTTTAAAACTATGGCTTGGCATTTAACCTGGATAATATGGGTAATATTTGGTTTGTTTGAAGAAATCTTAAGATTAATTTTTATGTTAAGGAGCACTAAAGATGAAAAATAGAAAATGGATTATAACTTTAATTATTATATTAACAATTGTCATGATAGCCCTTTCTCTATTTTTCGTTGACATTCTCCAAAATGACTTTAAATTTAAAAGTTTTAGAATTGGCATACAAAGTAGTAAAGAATTAATATTAGATAAAAGTTATGAAGAAAAATTTAACAATATTGTCATAGATTCAACAATCAGTGAAGTTTTTATCAAAAAGTCTAATACCGAAAATATTAAAGCTATAATCTATGGCGAAAAAGATTATACTGATATTGAAACTACTCTTGATACTTTAAATATTAAAGTAAATGAAAGAAATTGCCTAGGATTTTGTTTTAATCAAAAATCAGCTAAGATAGAAATATATTTACCAGAAGAATATGATGGCAAGATTGATATAAAAAATGATTATGGTGATATTTCTATTGCTGAATTTCTAAATGCAAATATCGATATCAAAGAAGACTGCGGTGATGTTAAAATACTTGGTGGCAATATTATTAAAGTAGATAATAATTATGGCGATACCCAAATAGAAAAAGCTAATGTATCAACTATAAATGAAGATTGTGGTGACGTTATCATTTCTAGTGTAAATGATGTAACCGTAAAAAATAACTATGGTGCCATAAAAATTAAATCAGTTAATAATTATCTTTATCTTGAAAATGATTGTGGCGATATCGAATTAAATAATATTAATTTACAAAAAAATTCTTATATCAAAGACGATTATGGCAATATCAAAATAGGTAATACAAACGAATTATTTATTGACGCTAAAACTGACCTAGGTAAAGTAAAAATAAACCATAATTATAATAAATCCGATGTTACTTTAAAAATCGAAAACGACTGTGGTGATATAAAAGTAAATAATTAAAAAAATAATCAGCAAACAATATATGAAGTTTGCATTTTTAGTGATATAATACCTAATGAAACAAATAATAATTGTAAAATTGGAGGAAAATATGAAAAAAGTTAATATAATATTTTTAAGTTTATTAGTTCTTGTTTTAGTTACAGGCTGTGGAACCACGGAAGACAAGGAAGAAAAATTGGTCTGCACAACGACGGAAAAAGAAGACGGCATGAGTGTTGAAGAAGTAATTTCTATGACTTATAAAAATGATAAATTAAAACGAATGACCATGGAAGTTAATACCACGATTACTGATTCTGATATTCAAGAAAATTGGCAAAAATTTAAAAAGCATATGGACGAAAACAACGAAGAATTTAATAAAGATGGTGTTAGTTTAAAAGTTGAAGTAAACGACCAAAATTATGAATACAATACTATTTTAGATATTGATATCGAAAATGCTAGTGAAGACATCTTAAAAGAACAAGGCTTCGAAGGATTAAAAAATGATAAAAGCACTTTAAAAGATAGTAAAAAATCTGCCGAAGAAGATGGCGCTACATGCGAAATTAAACCAATCAAATAAAGTCTGATTAAGAAATCAAATAGTAAAACCATTAAAATTTTAGTTTTCCATAATTATTATAAAAAAATATTAAGTGAACCTTTAGTATGTTTAAAAAATAGTGTATAAATGTTATAGTTGTTTTGGAAAGGAGCAAAAATTATGGATCAAATCCGTATTGGCAAATTTATTGCCACTCAAAGAAAACAAAACAACTTAACTCAAGAACAACTTGCTGAAAAATTAGGCATTACAAAAAATGCTGTTAGTAAATGGGAGCGAGGTTTATGCTTAATGGATATGTCTTTATTAAAACCATTAAGTGAAATCTTAGATGTAAGTATCAACGAAATCCTCGCGGGAGAAAAGATTGAAGAAAAAGACATTGAAAAAAAGAGTGAAGAAAACCTTATTAAATTAACAGAACTTATAAATTTAAAATCGATGAAATATGGTATTATCGGCATGACTTTATTTTCTATAATTTTAATACTAATTTCCTTTTTTAAAAATATTCCTATGGCCGCTATTGTTAGTTTATTATGCGCTTATAACTGTATCACTTTTTTAAGTCGTTATAAAATAAAACAAGATAAAACAGATTTATTAACTGGAATATTATTCTTTATTGCTCTTGTTTGCAATACTATTGCTTTTATCTTATCTTAAAAAAATAACCTCATTAATTTATTTCTAAAATTATTTTCCTAATTTTAATTTGCTGCTTTAAAGAAATACCAAACCTTACTTTTATTAATAGAAAAAATTAATAGTAAAAAAATTAAAGTAAAGAATTAATAGGAAAAACTGTATTTTAGTGATATAATAATAAAGTAAAGCTATAAAAAATATCATAAAGAAAAGAATAATACAATATAAGGAGCCCAAATGTCAAAGAAATTAATTATTATCTTAACTATCTTATTTTTAGTTTTATTTATTCCTATCCCCCTTCATTTAAAAGACGGCGGAACTGTTGAATATAAAGCTATCGTATATCAAGTAAGTAAAGTTCACAAACTTAATTCCAATTCTCAAAGTGGTTATGATACCGGTCTAATTATTAAGATATTTGGCTTTAAAGTTTTTGATAATGTAAAGGAAAGTAAGAATATGAACAATAATAACAATAATAATATAAATACTAATTATAAAACTTTGGATTTTAATCTTGAAACAAAACAAGTTACTTTAAATAATGGTTATAAAATGCCTTTAAATGGTCTTGGCACTTACAGTCTAACTGGAGATACTTGCTATAATGCTGTCTTAAGTGCTCTAAATTCGGGAGTAAGATTAATTGATACAGCTTATATGTACGGTAACGAAGAAGAAATAGGAAAGGCTATTAAAGCTTCCGGTATTCCTAGAAAAGATATATTTGTTATAACTAAAATATATCCTAGTCAATTTAATAATCCTAAGGAAGCAATCGAACTTGCTTTAAAAAAATTAGATATTGATTATATTGATATGATGTTACTTCATCATCCCGGAACCAATGATGTTAATGCTTATAAAG
>CANQBY010000063.1 GCA_947589695.1 uncultured Bacilli bacterium | reverse complement strand
TACCGAACGGTACGTGTGGTGGTGTGAGAGGGTATCATATCAATATTATTTATTGAAAATTTACTCTACTCGATTTTTACTCTATTTATTTATCAAGAATTAAAGGTAAAAAATAAAAATTAAAAGAATAATATAAAACTACTATTTTATTTGTATGCCGAATTTTTTTGCAAATGCAAAGAATTTCGGCATAGCCTAAATAAAAAATTATTTTTTAAAGATAATTAATTTTATCTTTTTATTTAGGTTTTTAAAATTTATACCCATCATTATTTAATCATATATTATATTGTGGTTTATATGAAAAAGATAAAAAAATATTTACAACTTATTAAAAAGAAAGATCCAGCTTTACATTCTAATTTTGAAGTTTTAATTTATCCTTTTACTATTGCTTATTGTTATTATAAAATAGCTCATTTCTTTTATCTTCATAAATTTTATTTTATAGCTCGTTATTTAAGTGAACAAGCTAAATCTAAAACTGGTATCGAAATTCATCCTGGTGCTAGTATTGGTAAAAACTTTTTTATTGATCATGGAACTGGTGTTGTAATTGGAGAAACTGCTATCATCGGTAATAATGTTATGCTTTATCATAATGTTACTTTAGGTGCTTTAAATTTTACGAAAGGAAAAAGACATCCGACCATCGAAGATAATGTTACTATTGGTACAGGATCTATCATTTTAGGTGATATAACTATTGGAGCTAATTCAGTTATTGGGGCTGGAGCTATAGTCTTAAAAGATGTTCCTAAGAATAGTCGAATTATCGGTATTTACAAATAGTTAGTTGTCTTTAGTTTTAAAATATGATAAACTTACTTTAGAAAGAGTGTTATATATGAAAAATAAATATAATATGACTAAAGAAGATAATATATTTTATGCGAAAAGAAAGTTAGTCGATAATATTTATAAAAGTGCTAAACTTGAAGGTATAGATATTACCTTTGAAGACACTGTTTCCTTTTTAAACAACATTAATACTGGTAATATTTCTGTCGAAGATATGCTTAAACTAAAAGGACTAAGAGATGCCTGGGAATACGTTTTAACTTCAATTGATGAGGATTTAACTCTTGATTACATTAAAAAAGTTCATTTTGAAATTTGTAAAGGTAGCAATGTTCATCCTTTAGGGGAGTTTCGTGATAAAGGTGTTGGTATAACCGGTACTAATTGGCGTCCTAAATTACCTAGTGAGTGTGATTACGAAAAAGAATTAGCTAGTATTTTAAAAAATGATCATGAATTAGATCGTTGTTTAGATTTATTTTGTTGGCTTCAAAGAAGTCAAATGTTTATTGATGGTAATAAAAGAGTAGCCAATCTTATTGCTAATAAAGAAATGATTAAATATGGCCAAGGTATTATAGCTATTCCTGTTGAAAAAATAGGCGAATACTTTACTCTTTTAATAAATTACTATGAAACTGGCGAAAATGCCTCTTTAAAAGAATGGTTGTATCAATATGCTGTTGACGGTTTAAATGAATAGCCTTAACTAGTTGCAAATTTTTCCAAAATAATATAAAATAATAATATCTAAAGGAAGATGTTTAATGAAAAAGTTTTTAAATATATTAATTGTTGTCTTAATAGTTTTTAGTTTAACCAGTTGTTTTTCTCATGATAAACTAACCAATGATTATGTTTATACCACTATTTATCCTACTTATTATTTAACCAATTATTTATATGGCAGTGAAAAACAAGTAGCTAGTATTTATCCCACTGGCGCGGATATTCATACTTATGAATTAACTGCTAAACAAAAAGAAAACTATCATAAAGGGGCTTTATTCGTTTATAATGGTCTTACCACGGAAAAAGAATTAGCTCGGGAATTTTTAAATGATAATGAAGAAATTTTACTTATTGATGTTGCTTATGGATTAAACTATAAATATAGCATTGAAGAATTATGGTTAGCTCCTAATTACTATTTAATGCTAGCAAAAAATATTAAGAATAATTTAATTGATTACACCACTAGTAAAACTATCGCTGAAGCTATTGAAAATAAATATAAAGAATTAGAGGAAACTTTATCTTATATGGACGCTGATTTACGTAGTATTGCAAGTAATGCGGCGAAAGAAGGTACTAATTCTATTGTTGTCTCTTCTAATAAACTTAAATTTTTAGAAAATTATGGTTTTAATGTTGTTGTTTTAAATGATGAAAGTGTAACTGACGCGACCATCAAAAGTAATTTTAACAGCAAGCGTTATAAAGATATTTATCTTTGTGATAATGATGAAAAAACCGATTTAATCGCCGAACTCGAAGAAAAATATAATGCTCAAGTTATTAATGTTAAAACTATGTACACATTAACAGATAAAGAAGTCGCTGATGGTGAAGATTATCTCACAATCATGAAAGATTTTATTGAAAATATAAGAAATACAGCTCTAAGTTAAGCTGTAATTTTCTAATTTTTAATTCCGTAAGTTAATTTATTATAATCATAAAATATTCCTACTTTAATTGGATAATATGTTAAAAAGGCATTAAGTACTATTATTAATCCAAATCCTATTAAAGCGAGTTTCTCTGATGTTGGTTTATATTCTTTTTGAAGTATTTTATAATTAAGTATTTCACTTATAGCTATGGCAATAAAGAAAATAATAAAAGTTACAATTATATTATCTTGCGTTTTTAAAATTAAAAAGTAAACAGGGGTAAATACAAGCATTACTAGTGCACCACAAAATATTCCTGAAATAAAACCAGCCCATAAACTATTTTTCTTTTCTTTAAAAAATATTTTTTCAATTATAGCCCAAATAAGAAAAGAACCAATAATAATTTTATTATGTTCCCAAATACTTTCATTCACCGGAAACAAAAGGGAAGTAAACGTATTTGGAAACCAAACATAAATAAAATGTAATAAACTACTTGTTAAAAAAACTAAGAAGACACTTATAATTTTCCATATCTTTAAACTCATAAAAAAATCACCTATTATAAATATAGGTGAAATAATTTTTTTTATTCAGAAAACTTACTTATCTAAAGTTCTGGCTTCTCTCGCACTAATTCTAACTTTATTTCCATTAATAGTCTTTTTTTGAATATTAGGTTTTTGTTTTGTTTTTGTTGCATTTAAAGCATGACTTCTTTTATTACCCGCTAAAGGTTTTTTAGTTGTAACTTTTTTTGCCATTTTGCCACCTCCAAAATTTCTTTTACTTCTAAAATTTTACTATAATCTATGTTAAAAGTCAATTTATTTAAACTAACTTTGGCATATTTATTACTTAAATTCATACAATTTTCTAGGAGATGATAAGATGAATTGTAAAATACCATTTACAAAAGATATTCCTTTTGAAAAAAAACTCTATGAAATAACTAGTATAAGTCTAGAACACGAATTTAAAGTCGAAGATGATTTATTAAAGGGCAACTTTATAATATCTGGTGATTTTAAAAGTCATGAAGTAAGCATTAATAAAGAAGCTTTCTCGTATATTTTACCCTTTGAAATTACTTTATCCGAAAATATTGATCCTAAAACTATTGAATTTATGATTGAAGATTTTACATATGAAGTTTTAGATAATAATATCTTAAGAGTTAATATTGATTTTAATGTTCTAGGAAGCACCAAAGAAGAACCAGAAGAACCAACAACCGAATTTCTTAAACCTGATTCCATTCCTATTTTAAATAGTGAAGATTCTCGTGCTTCATTAGATAATGTTTTATCTAATAACGAATACGAAACTATCCCTTTAACTAATCCGACCAATACTCCTTTAGAAAATATTCCCTCACTATCTAAAAATATTCCTCTTGAAAGTATCGAAACTAATCCCAAAGAAGGTCCATCCCTAGAAGTTAATACTAAAACTCTCGAATTAAACACGACAAGTACTAAAGAAAATTTAGAAGAAAATATTGAAATCACCAGTGTTAAACCCTCTAATCCCGAAGCTACTATCTTAAATGGGGTAAATGCCAGCGCGGATGATTATGCTACATATCATATTCATATGGTAAGTGATGGGGAAACTGTTGAAACTATTTGTACTATGTATAATTCTAATATGAATATTCTAAATGATTATAACGAATTAACCAATATTTCCCCCGGTGATAAATTAATTATTCCTGAAAAAAATGAATAATTCTTTAGAAGAATTAAAAACTACTTTAAAACCTTATCGATATACTAAAAAGAAAAATGTCACGATTATTGATTCCACCAGTGGGTCTTTTGTTATCAAAGAAAAAATTAATGATAAAGTAAAGAAAGCTTATAATTATTTACTATCTCGTAACTTTGATTATTTTCCCAAATTAGCTGAAGAAAATAGGGAAGATGTGAATGTTTTTGAATATATTGAAGAACTTCCCGAACCTAGTGATCAAAAAGCTCAAGATTTAATTGATTTAGTCTCTTTACTGCATAACAAAACTACTTATTATAAAGAAATAACTCAAGATAAATATAATGAAATTTACGAAAACTTAAAAAATAATATTTTATATACCAAAAACTATTATGATAATTTATATAATTTAAAGATTAATGAAATTTATCCTAGTCCTAGTACTTATTTATTACTCCGTAATATCTATAAAATATTTGCTGCCCTAGATTATGCTTCTGATTTACTTGACAATTGGTATGAAAGTACCAAAGATGATCTAAAGGAAAGGGTAGCATTCATTCATAATAATTTAGAATTAGATCATTTCTTAAAAAGTGATAAAGGTTATTTAATTAGTTGGGAAAAATCTAAAATTGATTCTCCCATCTTAGATTTAATTACTTTCTATCAACATGAATATCTAAATCTTGATTTTGAAACTATTATTAAAAGATATTTAAAAAATTATCCTTTAAAAGAAAATGAATTAAATTTATTTTATATAGTTATTAGTATACCTCCTCTAATAACTTTAGATAAAGAAGAATATCTAAATACTAAAGATATTCGTATTCGCCTTGATTATATATTTAAAACCGAAACTTTAATTAAAAATTTAACTACCACTTCCGGGGATAAATAATTCTAAATATTAAATAAAAAAATAAGAAAACTTCAATTAATAAAATAAATAAATTAAATCTTAGAGGTAATATTAAAGTAATAATTATTTGATAAAAAATAAGAATTGCTAAACAAAAAATAGCTAAGATAGTAAAAAAACTACCTCCAAAATTTTTATTCGGATACATAATTATCACCTAATTTATCTTATGATTGACAAAAAATTCTGTTTAAATAAACGCCTAAATCTAACTTTAAATGTAAAATTATTCGAAATTAGTTGACTATTACTGAGAGTAAATATAAAATTAAAGGTGTACAGAAATATTTTCTGTATATATAGAGCACTTAACCTTTTTCCAAACTCTCTTAGGCTTTTAAGCCCTCGTAGGTTAAGTGCTCTTTTTTAATTTATTAAAAAAATTATCTATTACTTAAGAATTATTATTATCTTGTTAATAAACTGTCAATTTATTTTACATAATTTGATAATTGTTTTCGGTCTTATATTTATGATATAATATATTAGGTGAATACTATGAATAAAGATTATTTTCTAAATATTGCCATGGATCAAGCTTTAAAATTATATTTATCTAATTCTAATGATGAAAATGGTTTAATCTATAATTCTTTTTTAGTTGTAACTATTCGAATTTTAGCGCTTATCTATAATGAAGCTGATTTGCTTAATCCTTATTATTTAAATAATCAAGTAGTATTTATGAATAACTTAACTAAATATGGTATGAGTATCACTGATGTTCATTTATTTAAAGATGAATTATTTAATTATTATAACTTTGAATGTTCTAATGCTTCTAAAGTTATTAAAGAAAAGAATCCTTATTTTACTAATGTTTTAAAATATTTAGTGGATATGTTTGTTTTAAAAAAGAAAACGGTGGGAGTATCTTTTGAAGATGAAGAAAAGTTTTTAGAACTAGCTTATACTTCCCATACTAAAAATCCATATCGGGTTTCTTATAATTACTTAGTTAGTGAAAATCCTTTATTTATTGAAAAATATTACTATTCTAAATTAAATGAAATGGAAGTTACTAGAGATTTAACGAAAACTATTAATTTACCTCTTAATTTAGAAGCTTTAAATTATGTGGGTGTAAACTTAACTAATCTTAAAAACATGAGTGAAGAGGAACTTGCCCAAGCTCAAAATAAGGCTTATGATTATTTTGATGTTGATGCTGATTCCTTAAAAAGAAATGAACAATTAGAAAATTCTTTAGAATATTTAAAAAATTATGGTAAAAGAAAAATTACCACGGGGAATGGTTATGTCGATATTTTACTTTTAATGAGTGTTATTGCCACATCTTTCAGTGTTTTTGCTATTATCATTTTTAGTTTATAGGAGGGTTTATGGAAACGATCATTGTTAATAATCGTAAATATCAAGTTTTAAAAAATTATAAAGACGCCTTAAATATTTCGGAATTAGAAGAAAAATTAACGGACTATTTTGATGATTTTGATTATATCGTGGGGGATATTGCTTACAACAAACTAAGACTTAAAGGTTTTAATAGTAAAACTAATAAAAATTTTAAAGAAATAAACGATGTTGATAAAGTTGAAGAATATATTAAAAATAATTGTGCTTATGGTTGTAAGTGGTTTATGATTAGTGAAATAAAAGATTGAATATATAAATATAATTTGTTATAATAAAATAAGAATAGAGGGATTAAAGTGGGTAAAATAAATATTACAAAACCAACCGGTGGTGTTGATACTTTAAATTTAATAAGTGCTTTTAAAGGCGATAACAATATCTATGTTGTTTTCGATAGTGAAAAAACAGGTACTATGGGTTTACCAATTATTTTAGTAAGTAAATATACAGATAAATTAGAAAAAATAGATGATGCCAATGAGTGGCAAAGTTGTAAAAATTATTTAAAAGGTATTATTAATGGTACTAATTTTGAATATGTTAAAATACCTGATCAAGTAACAGCCAATGAAGCTTATTATATACAGCTTTCGCTTCCTAATCAAGCCTCTTTTGATGCGATTAAAAATAGGTATGTTGTTAATGAAACTCAAGCTCCAGCTAATACTGAACAGGTAGCACCGGCAGTGCCTGAAACTCT
>CANQBY010000062.1 GCA_947589695.1 uncultured Bacilli bacterium | reverse complement strand
GTATGGAACGCAGTCAAGATTTTAATGATTTAATTCCATATTTATCCCAAGTAAAAAAGATCTACGCGATTGGTGAAATAAGAGATCGGCTTGTTACTTTTGCAAATACTAATAATATTCCTGTCGAATCTTTTGAATTCTTAAAAGACGCTTTAAAAAGTATTAAAAACAATGTTACTTCCGGTGATATTGTCTTATTAAGTCCAGGTTCGGCTTCATGGGATCAATATCAAAAATTTGAAGATCGTGGCGATGAATTTAAAGAAATAGTAAATAATTTTAAAAGTGAGTAATCACTTTTTTTATTTTTTCATATATTATATTTAAAGGAGAATTTCCATGTATCAAAATCTTAATAAAAGAGAAGAGTTAGCCAAAGATCTTTATTTATTAATCTCTAAAAATAATGAGTCTATTCTTATATCTAAAATCTTTCGTAAAATCTATTTTATTTTAATACCTATTTTCCTAATTTATAGTATTACTTTATGGACTATCGCCGTTTCTTATTCTATTCCAATTATTATCTTTTCTTTTATATTTCTTCTAATCTTTAATATTCATAAACTTAATCTAAAAATTAAAACTTTAAATAAAAAAAATAAATATTTAAGTTATGAACTTACCGAAAATAAATTAAAAATGCAAGAATTAATTCAAAATCACTCTAAAACGAGTTTGGAAGTTAATAAAGAAAAAGAATTATTAATCATAAAAAAACACTTACTTCTAATTGAATATCTTGTAAAACTCCAAAATATGAATGATTATCAAAATTACTTTAATAATCTAAAAACAACTGAAGATACTCCCGCCTTTCGTAAGACTTTAGAAATAATAAACCAAGAAAAAAATTTAACTTTAAAAAGAAAACTAAAATAATCTCCATCCTATATTTCTAAAAAAAATCACGGAATGAAAATCCAAAATATCACGGAATGATATTGACAAAAATCACGGAATAGGATACAATTATAGACAATATAAAAGGAGATTCAAACCATGAAAATAAATAATTATAAAAAGCGAATAGTAGATGATAAAATAGAACATTATTTAAAATTATTTGGGGCAATTAGTATTGAAGGGCCTAAATATTGTGGTAAAACCTGGGCCGGAAGATATCATTCTAATAGTGAAATATTACTTCATAAAACCACTGGTGAACTTTCTAATAATGTGGAACTGGCCAAAATATCCCCATCATTAATTTTACAAGGAGAAAAACCCAAATTAATCGACGAATGGCAAGAAGCCACCAATTTATGGGATGAAATCCGAATAGATGTAGATAAAACCGGTCTTAAAGGCCAATATATTTTAACTGGATCATCTACCCCTAATAGAAAGGGCATAGCCCATAGTGGTGCTGGTCGTTTTGGCAAAATATATTTAAGAACTATGAGTTTATATGAATCAGATGATTCCACTGGTGTTATTTCTCTTCAAGATTTATGTCATAATAAATTTGAACCCCAACTAACCGGCGAAGTTGATTTAAAAAAACTTGCTAGTTTAATAATTCGTGGAGGCTTTCCTGGCAATATTAATTACTCTCCCAAAGATTCCAGTGACGCTATAGAAGAATATATCAAAATAATAATTGATGATGATTTAGCAAGATTAGATGGTATAAATAGAGATAAACATAAAGTTAAATTATTATTAAAATCCCTTGCTCGAAACGAAAGTACAACCGTATCAAATATGACTTTAAAAAAAGATATATCTGATATAGATAATGAAAATATTGATATTGATACTCTCGCGGCTTATTTAAATGCTTTTAGTAAACTATATCTTTTAGATAATGACGAACCTTTTTCCCCCAATATTCGTTCCTCTATCAGAGTAAAACAATCGGAAAAAAGACATTTTGCCGATCCATCTATTACTTGTGCTTTATTAAATATTAAAGAAGAAAATAAATTAATTAATGATTTAGAGACATTTGGTTTTTTATTTGAAGCTTTAGTCGAAAGAGATTTAAAAATATACGCGGATAGTTTTAATGCTAAATGTTATCATTATCAAGATTATCAAAATAGAGAAATTGATAGTATTATTGAATTAGAAGATGGTAATTGGTGTGCCTTTGAAATAAAACTGGGTACTAATAAAATAGATGAAGCTGCCAAGAATTTATTAACCATCAAAGAAGAAATTAAAAAAGAAAATGGTAAAGTTCCTTCTGTTCTTTGTGTAATCTGTGGCCTAACCAACTGTGCTTACGAAAGACCCGATGGCGTTTATGTTATTCCGATAACTGCCTTAAAACCCTAAGGCTTTTTTCTTTTCTTTACAAATTCCTACTTTTTTGTTATACTAACTTTGGTGATTAAAAAATGCTTGTATGTGGTAAAAATGTTTTAAAAGAAACGCCTATTTCTAAAATTCATAAAGTTTACTTAAAAGAAAATTTTCATGATTCGGAGATTTTACAATACTTAAAAGAAAATAAAATTCGTTATGAAATAATCCCTAGTTTTCGCTTAGATAAAATGGTTAATGAAAAACATCAAGGATTAGTTATTGACATTAATGATTATGAATATTATGACTTAGATAGTTGTTTAAATGAAACTTTTGTAGTTTGTTTAGATCACTTAGAAGATCCCCATAATTTAGGGGCTATTATCAGAACTTGTGAATGTGCCGGGATTAAATCTATTATTATTCCTAAAGATCGTAGTATTCGTGTTACTGATACGGTTGTTAAAATTAGTGCCGGTGCTATTAATAATATCAAAATTATTTTGGTAAGTAATCTAAATAATGCTTTAAAAAAACTCCAAGAAAATTATTTTTTTGTTTATACTGCCGATATGGATGGTAAAGATTATAATACCATTGATTATGCTTCAAAAAAAGTCTTAGTAATTGGCGCCGAAGGAAGTGGGGTAAGTCCTTTAACTCGTAAAATTAGTGATGAAATAATATCCATTCCAATGTATGGTAAAATAAATAGTTTAAATGCCAGTGTTTCGGCCGCTATCTTAATTTATGGCATGTTAAAGAGGTAAATATGGATTATACAGATTCTGAATTATTATCTTTAATGCATGAAAATAATGATGTTGCTCGGGATATTCTATACGATAAATATAAATATATTGTTATTAATTTATTAAAAAAGTATCAAAAATTAGCTTTACATTATAACATTGATTTGAAAGAACTAGAACAAGAAGCTTACTATGCTTTTAGTGACGCTTTAAGTAATTTTATGGAAGATAAAAATGCTAGTTTAAGTACTTTTATTTATCTATGTATAAATCGTCGTATAAGAAAAATTATCAAACGCCATAGTGGTAAAAAAGCTCAAGTCTTAAGTAATAGCTACAGTTTAGATTATGATTATGAAGATACTCCCCTCCAGGATATCTTAAGTGATGACAATGTTTTTGAACCTTTAAATAAACTTACCAAAGAAGAAAATTTTATTGAACTTATTAAAAGTATTAAAGCTAGTTTATCCCCCTTTGAATATGAAGTATTTAGTTATTTAATTGATGGTTTAGATTATCAAACTATTGCCAAACTAACTAATAAAAATCTAAAACAAGTCGATAATACAATTCAAAGAGTAAAACATAAAATAAGAGATATTATTAAGGATTAACTTTGTCTCCTTGATAAATATCTCTTTTTTTCATTTCTTTATCAATATCATTTAATACGCAGAATTTCTTTTCTAACCACTTTGGAGCTAAATAATCATCTTTTATTGGATCTCCGGTTATTCTCATAACTACCACTTTAGAATCTAAGTATTCTAACTGAGTACATACAATATCAATATATTCTTCTTTTGTTAATAAATCAAATTCTTTATTTTGATACATTTCGGCTATTTTAGTTTCTTTTGGAATATAAAGCATATGTATTTTAATGGCATCAATTTTAAGTTCATTTAAAAATTTTACCGTTTCGACCATCATTTCTTTATCCTCAAAGGGGAGGCCATTAATAATATGCACACCTACAAATATTCCTCTTTTTTTAAGCTCTTGAACTGCCCATATAAAATTATCTTTATCATGACCCCGATTAATTAACTCTAAAGTTTTATCAAAACTCGATTGTAAACCCAGTTCGACAATTAAAAAAGTTCTTTTATTTAATTCTTCTAAATAATCTAATATTTCTTCAGTTAAACAATCACTTCTAGTTGCAATATCCAGCCCAATTACATTATCTATTTTTAACACTCTCTCATATTTTTCTTTTAAAACTAAAAGGGGAGCATAAGTATTGCTGTTGGCTTGCAAATAAGCTATGTATTTGGCTTTAGGCCATTTCTTATCTAAAGGTTTTTTCACTAACTCAAATTGTTCCTCTAAAGATATATTTTCTAAATTATTCCCACTGCCATGTTTACAAAAAATACATCCTTGTTTATTTTTAAAATTAGGACAACTAAACCCTGCATTTAAGGCAACTTTAAAAACTTTACCCTTAAATTTATTTCGAAAAAAATAATTTAAAGTGTGATATCTTTTATTATCTAAAGTATATTTAAACATAATATTCACCATTTCTTATTTTAAAAAAATACTTTATCTTTGTAAAGTATTTTTAAATAAAGTTCCATTTTGATATCTTCTAATTGCTACATTAAATACAGCATCTAATAAAGGAACATTATTTTCTTCCATAAAATCTATTATATCTTTAATTTCTTCTTTAGCTAAATATCTTCCTGTCCCTTTAATAGGCATACCAGCTTCATCTTTTAAAGCATTAACTTCAATATGAGAATTAATAATACTTTCTTTATTAATAAAACTAGCTACTCTAAATTTTTGAAAAAAAGCTTTAAGAATTATATTATCTTCCAACTTTAAACCTAATTGATAAAAATTAAAGTAAGGATTTATTTGTGAATAATTCATATAAAAATCTATTAAATCAAAACTTCTTCCATCTATTCCTTCTCTAATACTATTTGCTAAATCTTGATATAATAATTTAACATCACTTTTAATTTCAGTCGGTATTTCATTTGGTTTTCTTTCTGTTGATTTTTTCTTATGACTATTTTTATAACTAACATAATAACTATATTTTTTTCTTAAATTATCATCAATTTTATTTTGTTCTTCTCTTGTTAATTTAAAATTTACAATATAAGCAAATCTTTGAATGTCTAAAGAAGAATATTGATATTTATTAAATAATAAAATAATTTGTTCTTTATCTTTAGTTTTTAATATTTCTACTAAATTTCTAGTTTTATCATCAATTTTTAAATTTTTTTGACTTCTAATTGGTCCTAAAATATCTTCTTTTCTTATCCCTAAAATATAATTTATATATAAATCTATCCACATATTAATTCTCGCATATTGTTTATGTAAAGCTTTAATATTATTGTTAAATAATCTAAAATCAAAATTACAACTTTCATATAAATCAAAATATTTTTTTCCTAATCTAGCTAATTTAGATAAAACTGTTTTATTTCCTCTATAACATTTAGTAATTAAAAAGTATAAACCATCTAAAGATAAACCTCTATTTTTTAAATAATTATTTACATCCCCGCCTTTACTATCTAATTCTAAAGCTTCCTCTAAAATTTCTAATGCAATATTTTTAAGTTGCTCTTTTTCTATTTCTCTTGCAAATCTTTCATAATATTTTAAAACATTATTAATATGATTATTTTTATTTTTTTGTTCTATAAATTCATAAAAACATTTAAAATTTTTTTTAAATTCTTTTATTTTTTCTTCATCATACCCTAAAACATTAATCATATAATTGTTTAAAAATAATTTTAACCCATTCGAAGACATATAATATTTAGAAGCTAAATCATTTAACTTTTTTGTATCAATTAACCCAATTTTAGTTTCATTAAAAAATAATGCCTGAATATTTCTAACTATTTCGGTATCTTTATAATTTTCATAAAACTTTTTCGCATAAATTAAAAATCCTTTATAAGTTAAATCATTTTCTTCTAAAATATTTTTGATTAAAGCTAAATCAAATCTTTGATTCTTAATAAAAATTAAAAAACATTTTTCAATTATTAAATATTTTTCATACATTACATTATTCATTCCTATTTCCCCCTTAAAAAAACAATGTATATTGTACCATGTTTATCTTAAAATGTCAAAAATTAGTCCTTTAGTCTTTAAAGTTCTTTTTTCTATTCCTAAAACATATATATTTTAAAGGAGGAAAATAAAAAATGTATCATGGTCTATCAAAAAACGAAGTAGAAAAAAATCGTAAAACTTATGGCAGTAATGAAATATCTAATACTAAACAAAATAGTTTTTTTAAACTATTACTTGAATCTTTAGGGGATCCTATTATCAAAATATTACTTGTTGCTCTAATTGTTAAAATAGTCTTCTTATTTAAAGACTTTGATTATTTTGAAACTTTAGGTATACTTATTGCTATTTTTTTAGCTTCTTTTATTTCTACCATTTCCGAATATGGTAGTGAAGCTGCTTTTCGTCGTCTCCAAGAAGAATCATCTAAAATCTTGGTTAAAGTAATGCGTGATGGCAAAATTACCGAAATTCCCATCGCCGAAGTAGTCGTAAATGACGTTATTGTCCTAAACAGTGGGGATAAAATTCCGGCTGATGGTTACCTTTTAAAAGGGGAGTTAAGTGTTGATGAATCCAGTCTAAATGGTGAGACTAAGGAAGCTAAAAAATATCCTCCTCTAAATCCTTCGAATTTACAAGATAATAATAAATTATATCGGGGTTCCGTTATTTATAATGGTAATGCTTATATGCTGGCAACTAGTGTGGGTAATAATACAATTTATGGTGCTTTAGCCAAAGAAGTTTCGGAAAGTTCTCCAACTTCTCCCCTAAAATTAAGACTTACTGGTCTTGCAAAATTTATCAGTAAAATAGGTTACTGTGGCGCTGTTTTAGTTACTATTTCTTATCTTTTTTCCGTGATAGTTATGGCAAATAATTTTGAACTTTCTGCCATCCTTAATACTTTAACGAACTTTCACGTTATGGCCGATCATTTAATTTATGCTTTAACTTTGAGTGTCACTATTATTGTTGTTGCTGTTCCTGAAGGCCTGCCGATGATGATTACTTTAGTGTTATCTAGCAATATGAAACGCATGCTTAAAAGTAATGTTTTAGTCCGTAAATTAGTAGGTATCGAAACTGCTGGTAGTATTAACTATT
>CANQBY010000061.1 GCA_947589695.1 uncultured Bacilli bacterium | reverse complement strand
GGGCAATAGCAATACAACCACTGCCAGTACAAATATCAAGTAAATTATGATAGTTTTTTGTTTTTAAGAATTTAATAGTTTTTTCCACTAGAAGCTCGGTTTCAAAACGAGGAATTAAAACGTTTTCATTAACGTTAATTTTAGTATTATAAAAATCGACATAACCAATTAAATATTGGATAGGGTAGTGCTCTTTTAGTTTGTTTAAAGCATAGTCTAGATTGTCCTCATAAATTTCTTTTAACAGTTTTAAATCGGCGGGGCCAATATTATTCAAAAGATTCACCTGCAAGTTTAAGACGCATATCTTCATTTATTAAAGCGTCAATAATAGGTTCTAGCTCGCCATCCATAACCCGGTCTAAGCTCATAATGGAAAAATTAATGCGATGGTCGGTTACGCGGTTTTGAGGATAGTTATAAGTTCTTATTTTTTCACTGCGATCACCAGTACCAATTTTACTTTTCCGGGTACTTCCTAATTCTTGTTCTTCTTTACTTCTAATCGTGTCATTAATCTTAATTTTGAGGAGATTCATAGCTCGGTCGCGATTTTTTAATTGACTTCGTTCGGTTTGGCAAGTGACAACAACCCCGGTAGGAATATGGGTAAGTCTTACAGCGGAGTTGGAAGTATTGACGGACTGACCACCAGCACCACTAGAGTGGTAAACATCCATTTTAATATCGCTTTCTTTTATTTCGATATTCGCAGTTTCTACTTCAGGCATAACTAAAACAGTGGCAGTAGAGGTATGAACTCGACCTTGAGTTTCAGTAACGGGGACTCTTTGAACTCGGTGGGAACCACTTTCATATTTTAATTTTTTATATACATCTTCACCTTTAATCATTAATTCAACTTGAGAATAACCACCTGAAGTTCCTTCAATCGCATGTAATTCTTCAATTTTCCAATTGTTTTTTTCAGCATAATAAGTATACATACGGTATAAATCACCGGCAAAAATATTAGCTTCATCGCCGCCCGCGGCACCTCTAATTTCCATGATAACATTTTTACCATCATTTTCATCTTTGGGAACTAATAAAATTTCTAATTCTTTGGTAAGAGTTTCTAATTTATTTTTAAGTTCTTCTAGTTCTAATTCGGCCATTTCTTTTAATTCAGGGTCTTTCATAAGACTTTTAGCTTCTTCGATACTATTTACAGTATCTTTATATTCTTGGTATTTAGTTACCGTTTGTTCTAAATCACTGGCTTCTTTAGATAAAGTTTTTAGTTTATTATAATCACTAATAATATCAGGATTAGTTAAATCGTTTTGTAATTCATTATATTTAGCTACAATTGCATCTAAACGTTCAAACATAGGAATGTTCCTTTCTATACGTATATATTATAACAAAGAAGTTTTAAAAAAACAAACATTAACTGTTTGCTTCTTCTTCATCGACATCAATTACTACTAGATCATCGAGGTCATCATCGGGAATATCATCATCAGAGTCAGTATCATAGAAGATATCATCTTCGTTTTCTTCTTCGTCTAAAGCTAAATCGTCATCATCATCTTCAACTTCGGATAAGATAGAGTCTTCTTCTTCATCATCAACAATAACCTTAGGATTATGTAATTCTTTTAAATCCCATGAACCATCTTCTAACATAATAAATCTTTTATCTGTGGTTAGAAGTTCAAAGAAATCAGCGATATGATTTTCATATTCATTTTCGTTTAATTCTAAAGCTTCACATACTTTTTTAAATAGTTCATTTATTTTCATTTTGGTTTTTTCTTCATTTAATATTATATAGGCGATGTCATCATAATTCATTGCTTCTAATTCTTCTTTACTTAGATCATTTAATCTCATAATAAATCTCCTTTGTTTTTAATATTATATGTCAGCTATACAAGATAGGTAGACTTACAGGTGTAATTGTAATATTAATTTATATATTTGTCAATTCTTAATTTACATTTTTTCGGGAATATTTATACCTAAAATATTTAAGAGATAACAATTATTATCATAGATAGTTTTAGTTAGGCTTAAATAAGAGGTTTTTAAAAGATTATTTTCTTCTGTAAGAATTTTATATTCACTGTAAAAATTATTGTAAAGATTGGTTATTTTATATAAGTATTCGCATATTTCATTTAAAGAACAATTTTCAAAACTACGTTTAATAATACGTTTTAAATCTAACATAGCAACAATTATTTTTCGAACACTAGGATTACTAACATCTTTTAGATAATCAAAAGAAATATTTTCTTGCTGAGCTTTTGTAAGTAAAGATTTCATCCGAATAGTAGAATATAAAAGATAAGTACCAGTTTTACCATTTAGATCCGTAAATTTAGCAATATCAAAATTATAGTCGGTTGTTCTAAAAGGAAGTAAATCAGCATATTTGATAGCACCAACCGCGATAATTCGAGCAATTTTTTCTCTATTAGTAGTAATATTGGGCATTAATCTTTTTTCACATTCTCCTGTTACCATATCTAATAAATCACTTAGAGGCATAACACCACCATCCCGGGTTTTAAAAGGCTTACCATCCGGACCATTCATTGTGCCAAAACCATTAAAAACAAATTTTAAATTAGGAGATACAATGGCACTTTGATGGGCAGCACGGAATACTTGTGTAAAATGGAGTTCTTGACGTTTATCAGTCATATACCAGATTTCATCAAGTTTAAATTTATGATTTCTTTCCCAGATGGCTGCTAGATCAGTGGCTTCATAAGAAACAGCCCCATTACTTTTAATAAGAATTAAAGGAGGCATTTCTTTATTATCAGTTTCTTCTTTAATATTGATAACTTTAGCACCTTCACTTTCGGTTACGATATTTTTAGAATATAAAAATTCTAGCATTTCATCCATATAAGCAAAGCTATCAGATTCGCCTTCCCATAAATCAAAAGATATATTTAAGTCTTGATATAATCTTTGAACTTCATTTACACTTATTTCGACGATTTTTTGCCATAAAGCATAATAACCCGGATGTTTATGTTGAAGATCATAATTAATATCTCGGGCTTCGGCCATAATTTTTTCATCGGCTTTAGCTTTGGAAGTAGCAATTGGGTAGAGTTCTAATAAATCATCATTAGTTAGGTTAAAATCAACTGGTTCCCCGTGATAATCTTCTTTAAAGTAAGCAAGGTCGGGATATCTAGTTTTTATTTCTAAGATTACCATGCCCATAGGGCGTCCCCAGTCTCCCAAATGGACATCACTAATCGTCTTGCAACCAATCGCGTTACATAATCTTTTTAAAGCTTCACCAATGTTAGCACTTCTTAAGTGACCAACATGTAAGACTTTAGCGACATTAGGACCACCATAATCTAAGAAAATGGTTTTCTTAATAGTCTCATCCTTATAATTAATAGTAAGATCTTTTAGGGAATCGTTTAAAAAATCAATTAAAAAACTATCACTAAAGGTTAGATTAATAAATCCTGGTCCAGCGACGGAAACATCTTTTAATTCTGGATAAGTTTTTAAAATAGCAACTAAATTATGAGCTACTTCAACTGGGTTTTGATTATTTTTTTTAGCTAGAGGCATAACCCCATTAAACTGATAATCACCAAGTTCTGGTCTATTTGAGGGATTAATAGTTACTTCATCTAGCATATAACCTAAAGTATTTAGGGCTTCTTTTATTTTATCTTCTAATAATTTAATTTTATAATTCATTAATATCACTTCCTATAGTAATTTGAATTTTTAAGGGATATTCTTGACTTTCAATTAAGTATTCAAGATTTATTTCATTATTATTATGATCAAAATATAAATAATTAATGGGTATTTCAAAAGTTTTATTTAATTCTTTTAAAGTAATTGTACATAAATTATTGGTTAGTTTAAAAATACTTTCATTATTATGTTTAGTAAAAGAAAAGTTTTCTAAGTTAATATTAATAGTATCATTATCAGTATGATAACTTAAGAAATTATCTTCTAATAAAGCTGTAGTTGTGGTTTTAAATAAAAGTAAATTATTTTCATAAGTAGATATAGTTATGTTTTTGTTCATAATAATTCCTCGTTTACGTGTTAATTATACTAAAGATATCAAATATTTACAAGGAAAAATAATTAATCATTATCGATAATTTTATTTATTTCTTCAATCCAGTTACAATCTGAATTTTCAAGATTATTTATTAAATAAAGAAAATTGGTACTTGGTAAATCAATATCATTAGTACTTATGCTTTGAAGATTACTTTTCATTTGTTCATAATTCTTTCTTTTTATAAGTTTAAATAATTCTTTTCTTTGATCACTAGTAGCCTTATAATCTTTAATATTCGTAAGATCCTCAATTATTGTTTTATTTATACTTTTACTTTGACTTTTAAGTTTTATTTTGGCAAAATGGGAAAGAATTATTTGCATTGTACATGGTTTTCCAAAAATTATAATTTTATCAGAAACTAAAGAATTATGAAATTCATTAATATTATTTTTCAGATTTTGATAAGCTGGTAATGAAGATTTATCTGTATCACAAAAAATTAATACTAAATGATAAGAATTTTGAGTATATTTTTCTATATAACGAGGATATAAATTATTAATAGATTTGACATTAATTAAATCAATCAAATATATATCATTAAAAATATCTAAAGATAATAATTTGGCTAAATATTCATATTCTTCATATCCCTCACATAAAATACAAATACTATGAGTCTTCATTTTCTGCCTCATCTAATAATGATGATATTAAATTTGGTTTAGGTATAGCTCCTAATAATCCTTTATTATATTTTTCAAAAATATTTGTTGTTTCTCTAATACCTGTTTTATCATATGAAAAATCTTTTAAGGAATACATTTTAGCTCCATTTTTATCTTTATCCGTAAACCATATTTGTTCTTTACGAAACATTTTTTGACAATCTAATAAATCTGTATCATGAATAGTACATATTAATTGAGCTTTGGTATTTAAAACATTATTAAACATACTTATAATCGCTCTAGTTAATTTAAAATGTAAACTACTATCTAATTCATCAACAAATAAAATTTTACCATATTCCAAAGCTTCAATTAGATAACTAGCTAAAGCCACAATTTTTTTAGTTCCCACTGAATCAAAAAAGATACTTGGAACTTTAATTCCTTTATAAACACTTATCAATTTAGTTTGTTCCACCAAATTTTCTAATTTATTTTCTTTATTTAATTTTTCAGCAAAAGTTATATCAATTAAACTTTTCTCGTCATAATAATAATCCTCTAAAAATAAATCAGCATTTTTAATAAACGAAACTACTTTTGTTATTAATTCATTTTTATTTTTTAAAATTTCAATAGTTTTACGATTAGATATATTATTCATATCTACGACTTCAATTTGCGAAGCAATAGTTATAAGAATTCTTTTAGCTTCTTTTAAAACTTTAAAATTATCGGAATTTATAGTGTATATCAAAATATTATCAGTAGCTGCGAGAGGTAGTATTTTAACTAATTTTTTATCACAACTACGATATTTCTTATTTATATTATCTTTTATAAAAATAATTTCTTCTTTATTATCATTTTTAACACTAAATTTTTCATAAGTTACTTGATTATATACATTAATCCAAAATTCATAATTATAACATTTTTTTTCTGATATAAAAGTAATTCCAAATTTACTATTTTCCTCTTTAGTAAAAATATTATGTCTTATCATTACATCTTTATCTAATAAAACATTTTTAATTATTTGGGCTCCCTCGATTAAAGCTGTTTTTCCGGTATTATTGGGTCCATATATCACGGCGGTTTTTATGGTATTTTCCTTAGATACATTGTGAGGAAACTTTTTGGTATAATTATCAGCTTCTAAATTTAATTCTACTTTTTTTTCAAAAGAATAATAATTTTCAAAATAGATATTTTTTATCATAATTTATTTTTATAATCAATATTATATTGATTTTATACCTCCTGCTTAAATTATAACATATTTTAGTAGATTTATGCAATAAAAATGCATAAATAATATTTTTTGATTGTGATATAGTCGTTTTATAATTAAGTTATAATTTGATTTATTTATGACATATTAATAAAAGGTGAAAACTAATGAGATTATTAAGATTAATGCTAAAAGTAACTATATTTGGTTTTGTTTCTTTTATAATAATTATTATGGGTTTATATACTTATGCTTTTTTAAGTCCTAAATTAGAGCTTAGAACAGCAGGACAATATTATATATATGATAATACAGATACTTTATTATATCAGGGAAGTAGTACAAGAAAATGGGTAAATTTAGAAGATATTAATTATAATTTAATAAATGCTGTAGTAAGTGTGGAAGATAAAAATTTTTATAAACATCATGGTTTTGATTATTTAAGAATAGCTAAAGCGATGTATCTTAATTTAAAAAATAAAAAAATAACTCAAGGAGCTTCAACTATATCACAACAATATGTTAAAAATATATATTTAGATTTTAATTCAACTTGGAAAAGAAAGATTGAAGAAGCTTTTTTAACTTTGGAATTAGAAGTACATTATAGCAAAGATGAAATATTAGAAGGTTACTTAAATACAATTAATTATGGTCAAGGTAATTTTGGAATTGCGAATGCTAGTAGATATTATTTTAATAAAGAACCAATTGATTTAACTTTAGAAGAAGCATTAATACTTGCAGGTATTCCTAATAGTCCAGAAAATTATAATCCTGTTGCCAATTACGATTTAGCAATTAAAAGAGCAAAATTAGTGGGAAAGTCAATGGTTAATAATGGGATGATTAGTGAAGAAGAACTAGAAGGTTTATTTAAAGAAAGATTAGAAATATATGGCAAATCATCCGAAGAAAATTTGGATATGCTTATGTATTATCAAGACGCCGTTATGAGTGAACTTAGAAGTATTAAAACTATTCCAGAAAAATTAATTCAAGCTGGCGGTATTAAAGTTTATACTTATTTAGATATGCAAGCTCAAGAGAAATTAGAAGAAAATATTTTAAAATATTTGAAAGATAAAGATTTACAGTCGGCAAGTGTAATAGTTGATCCCACGACGGGTGGTGTTATAGCCTTATCGGGGGGAGTTAGTTATGCGAAAAGTCAATATAATAGGGCTATTCAATCCCAAAGACAAGTAGGTTCTACCATGAAACCATTTTTATATCATGGAGCTTTAGAAGAAGGAATGACTTCATCTTCAACTTTTAATAGTCAATATACTACTTTTT
>CANQBY010000060.1 GCA_947589695.1 uncultured Bacilli bacterium | reverse complement strand
CATTAGTTCCAGATGGGTCATACATATAACCCACATATTTATTATCGGTATAATTTGTATTAAATGCACTTTTACTAATTTGAGTGCCAGTTCCAGTTGTTTGTGCACTTCCTGTTCCAGAATAAATTAATCTTATTGTTCCATTTCCATTAATTCGGATAATTCTCCAATAATGTCCAGCAAACTTAACCCAGTTGTTATCTACTGCACCTCTGAAATAATAGGTGGTTCCATAATCATCCGTACCTTCAAATAATCCTTTTTCTGTTGCTATTCCTGTAAAACTAGTGCCAAGATTAGGATGACTTGGATTATCTTCCAATATCCCATCTTTTAACAATTGCGGACCTTTATTAAAATATACATAGCATTTAGTTCCTTTTTGATTTATAGCTATATATACTTTTTTATCTTTATATTCGAATACATCTTGTATTTTATTTTCTTTATCATTACCGACAATACAATAACTTTCATTACTTAATTCATAATTACCTTCTGGTATTGTGTCTACTGGCATATCTCCCTCGCCATCATTTTTAAACATCGCAATAACATTTAAGTCAGCACTTTCATAAGTAATTGTTCCACTTGCTAATTTTACACTATCGACGGATTTATATTTCGCATAACTAAATATCGAATTGATTATAATAATAAGTAGAACACCCACTATTAAACCATATAAAAATTTTTTATTGCCTTTGTCAGTATTCAATTTTTCATATTTCATATTCTCATTACTCCTCTATCATAGAAATTTCTAGTTTATACATAAATTATAATATGATAAATGACAAAAGTCAATATAAAACTCAACATATACGGCATGATATTTTTAAAATATTAAAGTAATGAGAAAATATATTTGGTGAATTTAATATGTATAGTATAGAAAGAATTAAAGAAATTAGAACTACAAATAATTTAAAGCAAGAAGATATGGCAAAGATTTTAAATATTAGTAGAAGTACTTATTCGATGTGGGAAAGCAATAATGATATTTTTCCGATTAAAAGGCTTATTACTTTTTGCGATTATTTTAATGTTTCACTGGACTATATTTGTAATTTAACAGATAAAAAACAATATAAGAATTCAAAAAAAGGAATAGATACTATTTTAAGTGGACAAAGATTAAAAGAACTTAGAAAAAGTAATAATTTAACCCAAGTTAATTTAGCTCAAGATTTAAATATTGCTCCGACAATAATTGTTGAATATGAACATGGAAAGTATATTGTTTCTATTCATGTACTTTATGCCTTATGCAAAAAATATAATATTAGTGCAGATTATTTACTAGGTAAAACCAATAATCCCAAAATACTAAAATAAATTTTAGATGAAATTAGATTCATCTTTTTTTATAATTAAATAAGAAAAAAGTGGCTATTTTGTATAACCACATTGTTCACAGATAATATTTTTATTTTTCTTGACGAGCAAACTTTTTTCGCAGTTAGGACAAACTTCTCCGGTAGGTTCATACCAAGTCGCATAATCACATTTTGGATAATTACTACAACCATAGAAAACTTTACCCTTTTTAGTGCGACGTTCGACGATATCATGCTGACATTTTGGACAAGTGCCAAAACTAGAGGTTTCTTTAACTTCTTTTTTAATGTATTTACATTTTGGATAATTACTACATGCGACAAACTCGCCATATTTTCCGCTTCTTACAACTAATTCACTTCCACACTCCGGACAAACTTCTCCGGTTTTCTCTGGTTCTTTTTTAGTCATTTCTTTGAAAGCTTTTTCGACTAAAGGAGCAAACTCCGTATAGAATTTTTGTAAAACGGCAACATTGTCAATTTTATTTAAAGCAATTTCGTCTAGTTCTGTTTCCATTTCGGCAGTATATTCAACATTTACGATATCACTAAAGAATTCTTGAAGTTTATCGGTAGTTTCAAAACCAATATCAGTGGGAACAAATTTTTTATCTTCAATCGTGACATAACCCCGATCTTTAATAGTTTTCATGATTGTCGCGTATGTACTAGGTCGTCCTATACCTAAACTTTCCATTTCTTTTATTAAACTAGCTTCAGTATAACGAGGTGCAGGTTTGGTAAAGTGTTGGATTTTTTCAATTTTATCGGCGACAATAACATCACTTTGATAATTTTTAAAATCCGGTAAGACAGTATCTTCGCTATCTTCATATTCTTGATAAACTTTTAAATAACCATCAAATTTTAAAACACTTCCGGTTGCTTTAAATAAATAACCATTATTTTCTAAATCGACAGTGGTTGCTAAAGTAGTGGCACTACTCATTAAATAGGCAAGACTCCGAATATAGATAAGACGATATAATTTATATTCATCATTACTTAAATATTGTTTGAGAGATTCTGGAGTACGCATAATACTGGTAGGTCTAATAGCTTCGTGAGCGTCTTGGGCATTTAAAGGTTCTTTTGAGTGTTTAACACTACCGACGTATTCCTCTCCAAATTTACCTTTGATATAAGATTTTGTATCATTTACAAAAACATCACTTAACCGCGTAGAATCGGTACGCATATAAGTAATTAAACCGACAGTCTCCGAACCAATATTCATACCTTCATATAGCTTTTGGGCAATTTGCATAGTTTTACTGGAAGAAAAATTAAGTTTATTCGCAGCCATTTGTTGAAGCGTAGAAGTTCTAAAAGGATCTTTAGGGGCTTTCTTCTTTTCTTTTTCTTCAACTTTGGCAATCTTAAAAGCCTTATCTAATTTAGCTAAAATCGCGTCGGCTTCATTTTCATTGGGAATTTCAATTTTTTTGTTATGATATTTTTCTAAAGTCGCCCGGAACTCTTTAAAATCAGCTTCAATAGTCCAATATTCTGTTGGAACGAAAGCCATAATTTCGCGCTCCCGGTCAACTACTAGTTTTAGGGCCACACTTTGGACACGACCGGCACTTTTACCGCCAGTTTTACGTTGCATTAATTTACTTAATCTAAAACCGATAATTCGGTCTAACATTCTTCTAGTCTCTTGAGATTTAACTAAATCCATATCAATTTTCCGAGGATTATTAATAGAATTTACAACTACATCTTTCGTGATTTCATTAAAGACAACTCGTTCATAATCCGAATCCTTTAGTTTTAATTCATCATATAAATGCCAAGAGATAGCTTCCCCTTCTCGGTCGGGATCGGTTGCTAATATGACTTTATCACTAGCTTTGGCTAATTTTTTTAAATTACTAATATCTTTACTTTTACCTTTGATGGCAATATAAGTTGGAGTAAAATTATTTTCGATATCAATACCTAACCCATATTTACCGGTGGTAGCTAAATCTCTAATATGGCCTTTACTAGAGACAACTTTATAATCACTCCCTAAATATTTTTCAATGGTTTTACTTTTAGCAGGGGATTCAACAATTACTAAATTATTCATAAAATTTTCCTTTCTAACTATCGGATTTAGGAATCATAACTATTTAATTTTTGATTTAAATAGTTAAAGTAGTTTTGACGAATAGCTAAACTACTCATTTCTAATTTTAACCGCACTAGCTCATTAATTGCAAGTATTTCTTCATCACTATACATTTTTTTTGTATAATAAGTCATTTTATTAGTGCTAGAACTATAATAACCAAACTCATTTTGCCAAGATGAATCAGCATAAATTACTAAACCTTCATAGTTATGATCAAAAATATCATTTCCTAAGTAAAGACGTGAATCAAAGTTTAGATCAAATAAATTAGCTACAGTTGGAAGAATATTAACATAAGTCGCATATTCTAAAAATTCTTTTTGAGATAATTCAGGATTATAAATGATAAAAGGAACACTATCAACATTAGATTCTGTTAGTTCATAACCAAAGGCAGGAGTTAAGTTCTTTTTACTAATCGCATAAGGATAATGATCCGCGAATAAAATAATTACTGTATCATCTAATAAATCTCTTTGTTCTAAGCCATCTAATAAAAGACCAATCGCCTTATCAACAACTTTTAATTTAGACATATAACTTCGAACATCTTTCGCTAAATCTGAAGGCATATCATCATAATATAGCTTATCATAAGTAGAATTAGTATAAGGTTGATGAGAAGTAATGGTGGTGAGCCAAGACATAAAAGGTTTAGAGGTATCTTGTCTTTCATCTAATTTAGATAGATAGAACTTCATTAATTCTTCATCAGACACCCAGTTACCATAACTAGTTGAATATTTGATTTTCATATCTTGAATTTTATAAAATCTTTGACTACCCATATTTTTATGGATTTCCGTACGATAATAATAAGCGTCAATAAAATCATGGAAACTATTAGTTTCATAACCTTTATTATTAAATAAATTAAAGATACTTTCAAAATAGGTATTCTTTTTATAGACATTCGCAGTACAATTATTATAAATACTATATAAAGAAGTCATCGCACTTAATTCACTATTACCGGTACTACAACTAGTACGAGGTGAAAAATAATTTTTAAGGGAATAACCATTTTGATAAAGACGAGCAATATTAGGATAAAGAGTAGGATTATCAATTAATTTACTACCTGATTCTAACATAATTACAATTAAATTTTTATCTTTAAAGAAACCCGTATATTCATTAGTAGTGGTTACATTATTATTAATGAAATATTTATTTAAAGTATTCAGATTATTATTTTTTTCTTGAGTAATAAGATCTTTCCAATTATCGGTATTAAGAGTTACTTGATCATAATAAGTTATAGTTTCACTATTTGGTTTATAAGAAGAAGGATCTTTACTTACAAAGGAATCAGGAACAGAATTAGGATCATAAGCAACAGCATAATTTAAACTACCGGGAAAGAAATATTCTTTGATATCTAACACCCCAAAGCCAAGATAACCAAAATCATTTACGACTAAACTCGGATTACTTGGTTTTTTAAATAATTCCATCGGGGTTATATTACGAGTATTATTAGAATCTAAGTTAATTTTTAAAGTACCATAATACCCCAATAGAATGCCAAAATAGAAAATGATTAAAAAGGCATATTGGAAATAAGTTTTTTTAGTACGAACTTTTTTAGGTAAAGAAATGGTTACTTTAGAATCTAAGAAAAGATTATAAATTAATAAAAGAAGAAAAGGAATTAGTAAAAGATAATAAACTCCTTTAAAACTTTTAATAAAATCCCCAATGTAAGATAAGACTGCCCCAGCTTGGGAACTAGTACTAACAGAAGCATAAACACCTAAAAAGTTTTTAAATCCGAGTTCAGCAATACCATAAATAGTAGCAATAAAAATAATGATACTATTAAAAATTTTCGAAATTATCTTAGGCATTAGAGAACTTAGAAAACTTAAAGGATAAGCAATTATAATTAAGCCTAATAAGATTCGCAGACCAGAATATGAGAAAAATTCTAAGTTAGCGATTAGGCGAAAACTTACCTCTAAAATTAAAAGCGGTAAAAAGATTAAAATAAAATTGCGAAAGAAATTATTCGCCCACAGTTTCTTTAACTTCTTCATGTTGTAATTCCTCCATTACTTCTTTAACAGGTTTATAGGTTTTACGGTAAATATCGGTAATACCATATTTTTTAATTAAGGCTAAATGTTCTTTAGTTGGATAGCCTTTATGTTTTTTTAAATTATATTCGGGATATTGTTTATCTAAATCATACATGATATGATCTCGGGTTACTTTAGCAATAACACTGGCTGCGGCAATCGATAAAGATAGGGCATCACCATGGATTATCGGTTTGGAGGGAATATCTAGGTCATCTAAGCTCATCGCATCACTTAAAATATATTCGGGAGTAATACTTAAGTTATTTAGGGCTTGATACATAGCTTCCCTGGAAGCTTCTAAAATATTAATTTCATCTATCCGGGCGGGAGATACTATTCCTACCCCAATCGCTAAGGCTTCTTTGGTTAAGATTTGATAATACTCTTCCCTTTTTTTCTCACTTAATTGTTTTGAATCATTTAAGCCTTCTAAGTGATAATTTTTCGGTAAAATAACGGCACCTGCTACAACAGGGCCACATAAGGGACCACGTCCTGCTTCATCAACACCGGCGATAAGGGTAATATTATTTTTATATAATTCTTTTTCATATTTAAGTAAATTATTAGATTTCATTATCAAACACAATTCCTTTTACATATTCATCTTTAAGATCATTAATAATTCGGTTACTGATTCGTTCATAATCGGGTTCTCCACCGCGCATGGCTCCCATTTTAGGACCCAATATTTCATAACAAGCCATAAAATCTAATTCCATATTAGTAGGTTCAAGGCCATAGCGTTCTTTTAATTTTTCCGGATAATACCGATTAAGCTTCTTTAGAATATGAAAAGCAATTTCGTTTACATCAACTACTTCATATTTAATGGCCGAAAAGGCAGCTAAGTTGCGAGCTACTTCAGCATTATCTAAGCGTGGATATAAAATACCCGGCGTATCTAATAAAATTAGATCATGATTGGTTTTAAGCCAACTTAAATGATGGGTAATGCCCGGTTTATTGCCAGTTTGAGCAACTTTTTTCCCTACGATCCGATTGATAAGCGATGATTTACCGACGTTAGGAATACCCACGACAAGAGCCTGAATCACTTTCTTTTTTAAGCCCTTCTCTTCCCTTTTAGCTTGCAATTCATCCATAAGCTCATGGGTAAGAGAAATTAATTTTTTAATATCTTCATCATTATTGACATCAATGGCAATGGCTTTACTTCCTAAATTATTAAAATATACAAGCCATTTTTCTAATAAGATAGGATCAGCAAGATCTTTTTTAGTCATAATAAGAATTTTAGGCTTATTCCCAATAATTTCATAAATATTACTAATTTTAGAACTACGAGGAATACGAGCGTCCACGAGTTCATAGACAACATCAATATTTTTGTATTCTTTTAAAATTAATTTTCTAGTTTTCTCCATGTGACCGGGATACCAGTTAATATTTGTTTTATTTTCATTATTCATTTTTATCACCACAACTTTTACTTTCTTCTATTAATAAATCAAAATCTGATTTATATAATTTGTCCTGTTTTATTCTATACTTTTCAAATTCTGTTAAGGCTTTATCACAAGCTATTTCATGCGATATCTTTCCAGCGTCTTTTAAAATGTCTCTGTCATCTGCAAGTAAAAATTTATCAATTCTATTAGCCCAATCTTCCATTGTCATTGGTATATGTCTTCTTGCTCTATTTTCCGCAATTTCTAAAAATGCACTAACTAT
>CANQBY010000059.1 GCA_947589695.1 uncultured Bacilli bacterium | reverse complement strand
TCTAAAGTGATATCTTGCTCATAAGTTATTAAATACGAGGCATTAGTTATATTTTTTATATCCTCTACCAATAATAGTTTATTCATTTTCTTGATCCCTATCAATAATATTAGCCTTAAAACCATGCATATCTATTTGGGCTCCTAAAGATTTATCGCCACTTTGAATAATTTTGCCATCTTGTAAAATAGAAACCCGATAATCATTAAAGTACTTTAAAATATCTTGATGATGAGTAATAATTAAAATACTAGGTTTATGAGTATCATAATACTCTTTTAGAGTTCTTCCCACGAGCTTGATACTATCGACATCTAACCCCGAGTCAATTTCATCTAAAATAATAAATTTAGGCTCTAAAATAAGTAAATGTAAGAGCTCCATCTTCTTTTTTTCGCCACCACTCATGTTAAAATTAATATCCCGATGAACAAATTCTTTAGGTATATTTAATTTAGTACATAAATTAGTTAACTTTTTATTAAATTCAAAAATATCTACTTTGGTATTAGTTTTCTTAGATAAAACACTGCGAAGAAGTTCCGCGGTAGATACTCCTTCAATTTCAATAGGACTTTGATTTAGTAAATAAAAACCTAAATCAGCGATAGAGGGAGTATCATAATTAGTAATATCAGTTTCATTATAGATAATCTGGCCCTTAGTTATTTCATAATCAGGATGATGAAAAATAGTTTTACAAATAGTACTTTTACCTATCCCATTGGGCCCCATTAAAACATGGATTTCTCCATCATTTATAGTTAAGTTTAAATCTTTTAAAATTTCTTTATTATTAGCTTTTACTGTTAAATTAGATATTTTAAGCATATAAATCACCAACGTAATTGTACCACAATTGAGGGATTTTGAAAAGATTAACCTATTTTTTACCTTTAATAAGCTTAATATTTTCTTTCCGCATAACTTCTTCGACCTTTTTTAGAATCTCTTTAATCTCTAAATCAACATCAAAATCACTAGTTGAAGTTAAACCTAAAATGGTAATTAAAGGACTTGCCGTAACATCATTATAAGATACCCGAATATCAATATCTGCGATTTTACGATTAAATTCATAATATGTAGGTTTATTATTTTTTAAATGAATACTATCAAAACGCATGCCATTCGCATTTAATTCTTTAATACTTAAGATGGTCGGTAACTCGGTATAATCATATTCACTTTGATAGTTTTGGAAATAAGTTTCATAAAGCTTATGCAGATCATTTAAAGTAGTGGCGCTCGTAATACTATTTAAAGGAACCGGATTTAATACTTCATAAGTAGTTAGAGGAATAATTAATTCATAGTATTTATTAACATCATTAGGACGAACTTTAAAAGAAACTTGATGAGTGGTAAAATCTTCAATTATTTCTTTTTCCGCACTATAAAATAAGACCGATTTTAAAATAAGACGAATTTTATTTGTTTCATAAAGATGGTTAAAAGTAAAACATTTTTGAAAAAAATGGACTGTTGCTTCATCATTAGTAAGAGAAATATATAACTTAGGAGATTGGGGAATATGAACTTCAATACTAGTTTTAGTACTAGTATCCGCGACAATAAGCCCAAAATTAGTTTGGTTGGTAAAAAAATACACTAAATTATAAACTAGAGTTTGATAGTAAGGTTTTAGAATGTTACTATTTTTGGGATAGACAACTTTAAAATCTTTTCTATTTTTGGTTAGTTCATAATTTAGTTGCATTTTTCTCTCCCTCTTTCATAAAAAGAAAAAATATGTTACTTATTATCTTGTAACATATTTAGTAAATCAATTTTAAATTTATCCTTGGAAGCATTGGCTTTGGAAATCATTATACCTTTATAGGTTGTAAGTTCACTCATATGTCCTTCTAGCAAGATTTCAGTTGGTGTTATGGTATCTAACATAACCGTTCCTTCTTTTAAATATACTGTATAATATAACTTAACTTCACCATGGACAGCGGCAAACATCTTATCGCTTGGAAGTTTAAGCTCATATTTTTCAGTATTATCTTTCTTGTTAGTACTTACTAGTTCCCCTACAAATTTACCATTTCTTAAAGCTGGATAATACTCAAAGTTTAATTTTTTGAAAGCTAGCATATTATATTTTTTTAATGCTCTTTCTAGTTTTTTAAACTCATTTTCATTAATATAATCTAAAACATAACCTTTCATAATTTAACCCCCTATATTTCAATTACGAATAAATTATAACATATTTTAGATATTTTGTCAAATTTTGACCCTTAAAGGATGGTGTTTCCAAAGTTGGGAGATATAAAAATAATATTTTTTAACAAATAAAAATGGTTAGTAACCAAAAAATACTTTATAATTGAATTGACTAAAAACAATAGAAAGTAGGTTTACTAACCATGAATATTATATCATTAATTAATTATTATACAAATATATTTAATAAAATTTTTAGTTCTTTAGCACTTTCTTTTGCCTATTTTATTTTTTTCTTATTAATTTAGGACCTGGTTCTTCTAGGCTTTCTTCTTCATTATAACCTAAATTATAATAATATTTTAGGTTATTTTGTAATTCTTTTAATTGTTTTTTATCATCTATGGAAACAATTTTAACTTCTTTTAATTGATTTGATTTTTCTTGGGATTTTTTTAATTCCTCTAAAATTTGTTTTTCTTTAATAATTTCTTTTTTTAAATATTCTAGTTCTTTATTTGTTCCGTTTTGGTCTTTTTTGGCGCTTTTATATACTTTATATAAAAAATATTCCAAAATAGCTCCAATTGGTATAAGTACTTGAGAAAAAACCAAACTTATAAATAAAGCATTATTTAAAGTACCAAATATAGTATCCACTTGGGTTGTTAAAGGATTAAGACCATAACAAGCATAAAACATTAAATTAGGAATAATAGTTGATGAAACAGTTAATAAAGGTAAAGCGATAGGAATGTAATGTTTTCTAATATTATGATGACTTTGTTTTTTAGTTAATTCAGTAATTTGATTTTCCATTTCTTCTATTAAATTTTCTTGCACTAAAACTTTATTTAAATTATCATAATATTTTTCTGTTTTTTGATTACCTTGAGTATCCGTTATTAATACTTTACCATCAATATAAGCATATTCTTTATTCATTAAATAGCCCTCTTTCTTATTCAGATAGGTATTGTACAATTAATATTTAAATTTGTCAATAATTTTTGAAATTTGGTTAATTAGCATATGATTAATATTTAAAGGTCTTAGAAAGAATAAAAAAATAGAATGATATAAAAAACATCAAGAAAAACTGGCAGTTTCTCTTGATATTAAAAGTATTTATGGTAAATGGCATTTTATTTTTTAACTTACTTTCAATCTTTAAAGATTTCTTAAAGATAAGATTTAATGCTTTTTTAGTTTAACAATAGTAAGGCCCGGATTAAATAAATCAACTTTAAAACTATCAACTTGGCTATTTTTCTTTAATAATTCATGAACTTTATTTTTTAAGATAGTACTACTATATCCATGAATAACCCCAATATATTCAATATGAAGTTTATAATTATCATTGATAAAATCATTTAAGGGAAAGGTAACGGTATCCCTTGTTTCGCCATGAAGATTAATGGTGGGTGATTTACTGTTGTACATCGGTAGTTGAGGCCTCGATTACAGGAATATTAGACTCAGAAGGAGTTGGAACTTGACCACCAAAGAAAGAAGCACCAACATTTGCAACTTCACCCGGATTATTTAGGGCAACAGAGGTAGGAATAATAAAGGTTTTAGCATCGGGAATATCAGGTAAAACATCTTCTTTAGGTTTTTCTTCTTTTTTAATTTCCTCTTCAACCGGAGTTTTTATATTAAATTTCTGATTATAATAAGTAACTACTTCTTTTAACGCGGGAATAGAGGTTTGACCACCCATTTTGGTAACGGATAAACCAGCTGCGATATTAGAATAAGTAACAGCTTTTTCAATATCAAAATTATTGGCTAAGCAGTAAGCAAAAGCACCATGGAAAATATCTCCGGAGCTACTAGGATCAACTTGCTCGACTTTAATGCCCGGCATAACTCTTATTTCACCATTAACACTATACATGGCACCCATAGACTCTAAAGTAACAATTATTTCATTGTTCGGATAACGATCTTTTAGTTTTTTATAGACATTTACTAGAGTGGAAGAGTTATTATAATCTATTTTTAAACCACTTACGGTTTCGGCAAAACCTTTGGAACAAACAATATATTTAATATATTTACATAATTCTAATAAATCTCGATCGACACGACCAGCATCAATAATACTAATCGCATTAGGAAATTTATTTAAAGCATTGATGGTAGCACTATATTCTTGACCATCAGTAAAAATAACTTGCGGATTAATCATATAATCATACTTTTTTAGTTGGGGTTGCGTGGTATTGACTACTTCAAAACGGGTACGAGAGCCATTTTTCTTGTTTACTAAAACAATAGAAACAGGAGTTCCTACTTCATAAGTAATTTCCATTAGTTCGGTTTTAACTAATGCTTGCTCTAAATCTTTTTTAATTTTCGAACCATAATCATCGGAACCGACAACACCGGCATAATAAGAATCTTCGCCCCATTTACCTAAAAGATAAGCGACATTACAAGCAGTGCCTCCACCAGATTCAATTTTTTCACTTAATAAGTATTTTGTACCTTCAGTTGGGTAATTTTCAACAGGACAAGTTATATCATAACTAGCTCGACCAAAACTTATGATAGTCATTAGGCCACCTCTTCTATTCTACTTTAATAATATATCATATTTTTCTTAAAAAAGAAAGACTATTAAAGAGATTTATATTAATACTATTATAACCAAAAAAGATGATAAGTAAAGAAAAAACTATTAAATGGCTTTAATAGTTCACATATTTATTATTCTAAAACAGCTTTAATTCGGCGAACTCCCGCGGAACTAGCCTCTTCTTTAATAATTTTAAATTTACCAAGCTCACCAGTATGAGAAACATGAGGGCCACCACAGATTTCTTTAGATACGGTGCCAATGGAATAAACATTTACAATATCAGCATATTTTTCAATAAACATGGCTTCCGCACCACTTTTAACTGCCTCAGTTTTAGGCATAGTCGTCATAGTTACCGGAAGATCTTCTTTAATCCAATTATTGACGATTTCTTCAACGCGAGCTTTTTCCTCATCGCTTAATTTATGATCACAAGAAAAGTCAAAACGCATTCTTTCAGATGTAATATTACTACCTTTTTGGTGAACATCGGGACCTACGACAATTTTTAAAGCGGCATTGAGTAAATGGGTTGCCGTATGATACATGGTTTCTTTTTCACCTGTGCTAGCAAGTCCTCCTTTAAATTTACCAGCCGAAGCAGTTCGGGATAATTCTTGATGAGCTTTAAATTTAGCTTGAAAGCCCTCAACATCAACATCTATCCCCTTTTCTTTGGCCATTTCAATGGTAAGTTCAATAGGAAAACCATAAGTATCATAGAGTCTAAAAGCTTGGGTGGCGTCAATCGTTTTAGTATTTAAGTTATTAATAACGCGAGAAAACTCTTTTAATCCTTTTTCTAAAGTATGATTAAATTTGATACGCTCCTCTTTTAAGACATTAATAACTCTTTCATGATTAGCTTTAATTTCGGGATAATCATTAGCGTATTTTTGAATGACAACTTCAGCGACTTCTTCGAGCCAAGGTGAATTCATATCAATTTCTAATTTTTTCGCGTGACGAATCGCCCTTCGAATTAAACGACGTAAAATATAACCTTGATCAGTATTACTAGGAACAATTCCGGCATAATCGGCACTGATAAAAACACTAGTTCTTACGTGATCAGCGATAATCCGCATACTTTGCTCGTTACCTTCATAAGATTTATGACTTAATTCTTCAATTTTAGCCATAATATCATGCCAAATTGAAGTTTGGTAATTATCAGTTACACCTTCTAAAACAGCAACAACACGTTCTAAGCCCATGCCAGTATCGACATTTTTCTTAGGTAGTTCGGTAATATTACCAGCGCTATCTTTATTAAATTCCATGAAAACATTATTCCAAATTTCGACCCATCTATTATCTTTCGGATCAAACTTGTCAGGAATAGGATCGTCGCTTCGAAAATAAAATATTTCGGTATCACCACCACAAGGACCAGTTTCACCAGCAATCCAGAAGTTATCTTCCTCGCCTAAATATGCGATTCGCTCCTTTTTTAAACCTAAACTTTCCCAAATATGGGCAGATACTTCATCCCGGGGAACTTTATCGGTGCCCGCGAAAACAGTAACCGCTAAACGTTCTAAAGGAATATGGAGAACTTTCGTTAAAAATTCAAAACTATAATTAATGCTCTCTTCTTTAAAATAGTCGCCTAAACTCCAATTACCAAGCATTTCAAAGAAAGTATGATGGGTTTTATCCCCAATACTATCTAAGTCAGTTAGTCGGACACATTTTTGATAATCACATAATCTTTTACCTTCGGGGTGTTCTTTACCCATTAAATAAGGTATTAAAGGTTGCATTCCCGCGGTATTAAATAAAACAGAGGGGTCATTTTCCGGAATTAAGGGAGCACTTGGAATAGCAACATGTCCTTTACTTACAAAAAAATCAATAAACTCTTTTTTTAAATTCATTTTACTTCTCACCTTCTAAATAAGCCATTACTTTACTTTCTAAAGTTTTTAAATTATCATTGGTAATCGTGACATCAAAATCAGTATAATTTTCTAAAGCTGTTTCGGTAATATGAGTTTGTTCTTTAATAGATAATTTACTTTCGGCAAATTGATTAATAACATAGATAGCGGTACAATCCGAATATTCTTTTTTAAATTCCGCAATTTCTTCAGGTAGGCGAACATCACTGATAACAACAATATCAAAATATAAACTATAAATTTTAATATCTTCTTTCATCCGATTAATAAGCATTAAAGGCATTTCCATATTTTCTCTAATAGTTACACCTAAATCTTGTAAAAATCGACGAGGTTTTTCTTCATTATTGCCATCCCAATTTAAAACATCTTTGGCAAACATTTTTAAATATTTACTAAATTCGGTAATAACTACTCTTTTACCAAAAGCTTCATAATACTCTTTAATAATGCGAGCAACTTCATTTTTACCACTGCCGGATTTGCCCGCGACTAAATAAACTTTCATAATATCACGTATAATCAATCTTTTAGAAAATATTAATTTCTTAGGATTGATTCCTTTCTATATATAACTTGCTATTAAAAAGAACTTTTAATAGTTAGTCACCTAAATTAGATTATATCATTAATTGAGAAAATAAGAAAGCTTTTTGTGAAATTTAAAAAAGACCGTTAATTTTCATTTGAAATTCTGTTTTTAATAAAAAAACTGAAATAAGTCTGATTAGAGTATAATAAGTTAAATGT
>CANQBY010000058.1 GCA_947589695.1 uncultured Bacilli bacterium | reverse complement strand
AGTGGTTATTTTACCCCAATAATAATGCTTTTAGCTTTACTTAGTTTAGGGGGACACTTAATATTTGGAAGCGGATTAAGTGCCGGTATTAAAAGTTTTGTATCGGTTTTAGTAGTGGCTTGTCCTTGTTCTTTAGGGTTAGCAACCCCAATTGCAATGGTTGTAAGTCTCGGATTATGTGCGAAAAAGGGAATTTTAGTTAAAAGTAGTGAAGTAATCGAAAAAGCAGATAAGATTAAGACGATTATATTTGATAAAACTGGAACTTTAACCTATGGTAATTTACGGGTGGCTAAGATTTATAATTTTAGTAAATTACCAGGAGAAGAACTTTTAAAAATGGTAGCCAGTATTGAAGCGAAAGCTAATCATCCGATTGGAAAAGCTTTCATAAATGCGGCGAAAGAGAAAAAAATAATTTTGGATAAAACTGAAGATTTTCAAAATATGGAAGGTATAGGAGTTAAAGCTATATATAAGAAAGATCGGATATATTTAGGGAATAATAAACTCTTTTTAGAATTAAAATTAGAAAATAAATATCAAAAAGAAGAAGATACTTTAACCAAAGAAGGAGCTAGTATTATATACGTGATTAAAAATAAAAATGTATTAGCGTTAATTGGAGTTAAAGATGTAGAAAGAGAAAGTGCCAAAACTACGATAGAAGTTTTAAAAAAATTAAACAAAAGAATTGTAATGCTTACAGGAGATAATCAAAATACCGCGATGATGGTGGCGCAAAAACTAGGAATTTCGGAGGTTGTAGCTGGAGTTTTTCCGAAAGATAAAGCTGATATGATCAAAGCTTGTAAAGATAATAAAGAAGGGGTAATGATGGTCGGAGATGGTATTAATGACGCACCAAGTCTGGCTATCGCGGATATTGGAGTAAGTATTCGAAATGCTACAGATATTGCAACTGATTCGGCCGATGTTATCTTAATTGATGATGAAATTAAAAAAATACCCGATTTTTTAATGATTGCTAAAAGGACAAAAACAATTATTAAAGAAAATTTGTTTTGGGCATTCTTCTATAATACTTTAATGGTACCAATTGCAATGGGTCTTTTGGAGAGTTTAGGTATAGTTATGAATCCGATGTGGGGAAGTTTAGCCATGATGGCTTCAAGCTTAACCGTAGTATTTAATAGTCTGAGGTTAAGATATTTTAGAAAGTAGGGGTTTCATGGAAAGATATCAAGAAATTGAAAGAAGTATTATTAAAAAGTTTCGAAAAGATATTTGGTCAAAGTTTATAAAAGCGATTAATCTATATAATTTAGTGCAAGAAAATGATAAAATAATGGTTTGTATAAGTGGAGGTAAAGATTCTTTCTTACTGGCTAAATGTATGCAAGAATTAAAAAGACATGGAAAAATAAATTTTGATGTTTATTACGTTTTAATGGATCCGGGGTATAATAAAAGTAATTTAGATTTAATTAAAAAAAATGCGGAAGAACTTAATATTCCGTTAGAAGTATTTCAAAGTGATATATTTAAAGTAGTAACGGATATTGATACGAAAAAAGCATGTTATTTATGTGCAAAAATGCGAAGAGGGCACTTATATAATAAAGCCCAAGAATTAGGGTGCAATAAAATTGCGTTAGGACATCATTTTAATGATGTGGTGGAAACGACTTTGCTTTCGATGTTTTATGGAGCCGAAGTAAAGACTATGATGCCAAAACTTCACAGTGATAATTTTAAAGGATTAGAACTTATTAGACCCCTTTATTTAGTGAGTGAAAAAGCAATTATGGATTTTAGAGATTATAATAATTTAACTTTTATTAATTGTGCTTGTCGGTTTGTTAGTGATAGTTCTTTAAGAATAATTGATAGTAAAAGAAAAGAAATTAAAGAGTTAATAAATGATTTAAAAAAAGTTAATCCTGACATAGAATATAATATTTATAAAGCTTTAGATAATGTTAATTTAAATTGTGTTTTAGGAACGAAAAAAGATGGGGAATATCATAGTTTTTTAGAAAACTATGAGAAAGAAAAATAAAAAAATCCATAGCAATATGGTTTTTTATTTGGAATTATTTGGTATTAATAAATCGATAAAAGCTCTAGCTGCAAAAGAAGGATAAACATTTTTAAGAGTTGCTAAACCTATTTCTCTAGAAGGTAGGGATGGTTTTACTTGAAGTTCAAGTAAAGTTTTATTACGAAGTTCATCTATGGCAAATTCTTTAGTAATATAACCAATACCTAAGCCCATTTTTGTCATAAGTTTAACTAGATTAAAACTAACAATATCATATTTAGGGGTAATATTAAGATTATTTTGGGTTAAGTAATTATTTAAAAATGTACGAGTATTAGAGGGAAATTTTTGAAAGATAAAATCATAATTTTGAAGATCAGTTAAATCTTGAGGCTTTTTAGTTAAATGGCTTAGTTTAGGAGCAACCATAAAAGCATCATGAACTTTTAGAAAAGGGGTAATAGTTAAATCAGGATGGTTTGGGGTAGGTAAATTTAAAATTAATAAATCAAGAGAGCCATCTTTAAGTAATTTAATTAATTCACTAGTTAGATTATTAGTAATAGAAATAGAAATATGAGGATAAAGATTTTGATATTTATGTAAATATTTTAATAAAACATGCTCAGTGATAGTAGTGCTAGCTCCAATTTTTAAAGTACCAGTTTCAATATTCATAAGTTCTTTAAATTTAGTTTCACCATTAGAGATATAGGTTAAACCAGTTTTAATAAATTCATATAATATTTTGGCTTCTTCAGTTAGAGTAACCCCTTTTTTAGTTCGAATAAAAAGAGTAGCACCAATAGTATTTTCTAAGTTTTTAATAGCTTGAGTAACGGCTGGTTGAGAGATAAATAATTCATTACTAGCTTTGGTAATATTGCCATTTTTAGCAACTACATAAAATATTTTATAAAGGTTTAAATCAATATTCATAAGTCCTCCTTATATTTGACATAATTAATATATATTATACTTATATCATAGTTTTTGATAAAATACAACTAGGAGGAGCAAAATGAATAATCAAGTAAAAACTTATAATTTAAAAAAAGAAGGATCTAAAAGGAGTGATAGTTATATGAGTAAGCCTCAAAATGAGAAAAGAGAAAGTTTAAAAAAAGTTAAAGATAAGAAAAACATTATTATTACTGCAGGTCCCACTAATGAAAGATTAGATGCTGTAATGAAAATTACGAATATGGCAACGGGTAAGCTGGGATCAGTAATAGCAGATGAATTTTTAGATAATGAAGAAGAGGGTATCAATGAGCTCTATTATTTATCTACAAAATTAGCGCGAAAACCTAAAATATTATCCTCAAAACTTAGATTAGTTCAAATAGAATCAGCGAAAGATTTATTAGAAAAGATGAAAATGATATTAGAAAAGCAAAAAATAGATGCTGTAATTCATTCGGCTGCGGTAGGGGATTATGGAGGAAAATATACGATTACCGCGGGAATGTTAGCCAAAGAATTAGCTAATAAATTATATCGAAATGAATTAGCTAAAGATGAATTAGAAAAATTAATATTAGAAATTTTACAAAAACCAGATAATGTAGTAAGTGATGAACATAAAATTTCTTCTTATGAACCAGATTTGATGTTTAAATTAGATTTAACACCTAAAGTAATTGAAATGATAAAGAAAACAGCGCCAGATACAAGATTATTTGGGTTTAAATTATTAGATGGAGTATCAAAAGAAGAATTAATCCAAGTGGCAAGTAAACTAAGAGAAAAAAACAAGGCAGAATATATTATTGCTAATGACTTAGCGAATATTCATGAAGGCAATCATTTAGCTTATTTTGTGGGAGAAGATGGAGTAGATTATACTTGTCAAAATAAAGAAGAGATTGCAAGAGTGTTAAGAAGGTTAATATTTTAACTGTTAATTAGACAAATTTTTTAGATTTGAAATAGCGTATCCCAACTTTTTGTAGTATAATAAACTAGTTAAGAGGTATGTTATGAAAAAGAAGTTCCCGATTATTTTGATAGTTAGTTTATTAGTGTTAGTTATAATTAGTGCTCCTTTATTTATTTTTATGGTCATATTACAAGATTTTCAAGTTAAGGAATTTCAAGAAGTAAGAGAAATAGCTTATAATAGTGTTTATAAAGAAAATCAAGGGAATGTTTGTTTTGGTAATAAATTTAAATGTGTGAAAGTAAATCCCGAGGTTAAGGGAAATGTTGATGTTACTAAAATTGGAGAATATAAAATAACATATACTTATAAATATAAAAATAAAACTTTAGTAAAAGAGCAAACTATAAAAGTTAAAGATAATGAAGCGCCTGTTATTTCGGGATTAGAGGAAACTTATAAAGTGTGTCCCAACAATAAAAGCACAAATTTTACTGCAACCGCGATAGATGATTATGATGGGGATATAAGTAGTTTAATTAGTCAAAGAATAGAAGATAATAAGATTGTTTTTACAGTTAAAGATTCATCAGGAAATATGACAGAAATAAAGAAAAATGTTGATTTTTTAGATACAGAAGAACCGAGTATTACTTTAAGTGGAAGCAATACTTCATATGTCAAATTAAATGGTACTTATAAGGAACTCGGGGCAACAGCTCAAGATAATTGTGATGGCGATATATCAAGTAAAATAGAGATTTCCGGGAGTGTTGATACTAGTAAAGCTGGGGAATATATAATAACTTATAAAGTAAATGATAGTGAGGGAAATACGAAAACTATAACAAGAAAGGTTTATGTTTATAGTCAAAATAATTATGTAACCCCAACTGGAAAAAGTATTTATTTAACTTTTGATGATGGACCGGGACCTTATACGGGAAAACTTTTAGACGTTTTAAAGAAATATAATGTACCCGCGACATTTTTTGTAACGAACCAAGGATTAACTAAAGGTTATGATTCAATGATTTTAAGAGCTTATCAAGAGGGACATACAATAGGACTTCATACTTATACGCATAATTATAGTATCTATCAGAATGCCGAAACTTATTTTAATGACTTATATCAAATCCAAGATAAAGTTAAAAGAATAACTGGAGAAACATCCATGATTATTAGATTTCCGGGAGGTAGTTCAAATACGATAAGTAAAAATTATGATAATGGTAGTAAAATTATGAGTGAACTTACCAAAGCAGTGGAAGCACGAGGATTTAGATATTTTGATTGGAATGTATCAAGTGGGGATGCCGGAGAAACTACCAGTACGGCTCAAGTAGTAAAAAATATTACGAGTAGTTTAGGAAATGGAAGTACATATGTAGTTTTACAGCATGATATTAAAGGATTCAGTGTAAATGCGGTAGAAGAAGTAATAATTTATGCTTTAGCAAGAGGTTATACTTTTAGAGCATTAACTATGGATTCACCGACCATGCACCATGGAATTAATAATTAAAAAAAATCAGATCAATTGAAGTTGGAAGATAAAAGTTACACAAGAAAAGTGGAGGCTTTTATTAAACTTCAAGCAGTCTGATTTTTTATTTGTTTAAAATACTTTTGGGATAGGGTTTACGTTCATCTGTTAAACCTAAAAGATAATCAACACTGGTATTATAATATTTAGCTAATTTAATTAAACTATTTTTATCAATGCTAATTTCTCCCGATTCGTAGCGGGAATAGGTTTGTTGAGTAACATTTAGAATTTTCGCAATATCTGCTTGCTTTAAATCTTTATCTTCTCTAATATCTCTTAATCTTTCCATTAATTATCACCGAACTAATTTTACTATATTCGTAAAAAGTGTATTGACTTTTATCCGTAATTCGTGTATATTATATTTATAATACACGTAATAAGTGTATAATGTTTTAAATTAATAGTAAATGAAGTAGGACTTGGGGAAAGGAAAGTAATAAAAATGAAATTCGAAAAGTTAAGTAAAGAAAATAATGGTAATAAAAAGTTTTTATATGGTTTCATAACGTGTGCTGTACTTCTTATAGTATTTAATTTATTTATGAGTTATGCCAAATATAAAGTAGTCGATAGTGTAAAACTAGCCGAAGGAACAATTACTTACTCAGCAGCAGACTTAAATGTTATAGCTATGTATAAGAATGATGGCAATGGTGATGAAACAATAGAAACAATTCCTGAAGGTAATTATGAATTAAGTAATGAAAGTTATTGCCTTGTTGGTAGTGATATAGATAATAAAATAAAAAATATTTTTGAATATAAAGGAAATAAAATATATATAGCCATAGATACCAAAGGCACAAAATGTTATTTATATTTCAAAAAAAAACAAACAGCAGAAGAAGTTTTAGCCAATTTATTTAAGGGTTTTACTACAGCTGATAGAGGAACAAACTTTTCAACTGGGTCAAATGGAGTATTAAAAGTAACAGGAGTCGACACAGGAAATCACACAAAAACATTATATGAAGCCGAAGATAATGATGGGGTTAGTTATTTCTTTAGAGGAAAAGCTAATGATAATTGGGTCCAATTTGCTGGAAATAGATGGCGAATCATTCGAATAAATGGTGATGGAACAATAAGAATGATATTTCAATGTAAAGGAGATACATGTACAGATACAACAGGTCCAAATACTAATGCTGAATCAAATGTGGCATACAAGAGTGAACCATATAATAATAATACATATATAGGATATTATTACGGCAAAGCAAGTGCAAGTAGTTATTCCGAAGCTCATACAAGTTTAGCAAGTAATCCGAGCACGATAGCAGAAAAAGTAAATAGTTGGTATATATCAAGTGGTCTAAGTAAATATGAGCAATATATAGATCAAAATGCTGGTTTTTGTAATGATAGACAAAAAGTAACAGGAGTAGGCACAGCTTACAACGGAACAGGATATAGTGACTCGTCAACAAGTTATGCAGCCTGGGGAAGAGTATATAAAAATGGAAACTTTAGACAAGAACAATTTCCAACCCTAAAATGTGGAGTAAGTGCAACAACAGTCGAAGCCCAAGAAACAAGTGTAGCAGTAAATACTACGGCATATAAAAGAGATTTATTTACGAAAGAAGGAGCAAATAAAGGAAATGGGATTTTACCATATCCAATAGGTCTTATAACCGCCGATGAAGTATTACTTGCTGGAGGATACTATGGAGCTGAAAACTCAAGCTATTATTTAAATACAGGTCAAAAATATTGGACAATGTCTCCATATTACAGTATTAGCTCCGGCGCTTCTATTTTTTATGTTGATAGAGGCTTTCTCAACTTCCAAAGTGCAAACCTAACCGTATTTGCTATGCGCCCCGTAATAAATCTCAAATCTACTACAACATTCGGAGGAGGTAGTGGAAGTTCAAGTGATCCATTTGTCGTAGCTACTAATTAGTTAGTTATCTTGCCTTTAGTGCGAACCTTTTATCTAAGGGCAAGTTATATTTTTATTACTTTATATTTGATAGATTTTTAAAAAATCTATCATTTTTTTGATATTT
>CANQBY010000057.1 GCA_947589695.1 uncultured Bacilli bacterium | reverse complement strand
CTTTGTTTTAAACATGAAATAAGTCTAGTAAATTAAACAAATTTTTATAAACCTGCATTTAGTCTAAAAATTTGCGAGATAGCCAAAACTTATTTATCTTTTAAAACGTCAATAATATGTTAACAAAAATCCCAAAAAACTTGCATTTTTTAAGAAAATGGGATATATTAATAACAAGAAAGAAGGTAATTTTAATGCAATATCATACTTTTGATGAACACGAAAAAACAGGAAGTGGGTATAAGAACATCTTTGATGAACAGAATCAAGAAACTTTTAACTTTAACAATGGTTTATCATCAGAACCTAGATCTAATGACGATACACCTCTTTATGCTCCAAGCCCAGATAAACAAGCGTTATTAAAAGCTAAAGAATCTATGGTAGAAAGTGTTTATAATAACTGCCGATATAATCTTGGCATGGATGATGAAACTGCTTCAAAAGCTGCTCATCTAGCTGCCGAATTATGTTATGATAAACATGTTAAATATGAAGCAGCTGTAACAGAAGCTATTAATCGCACTAGTAGTTTAGCTAACCTTCAAAAATATAACGAAGAACAATCTCATCATAGATAAAATAAAATATTAAAAAGTTAAATCTAAACCACGCCTTTTGACGTGGTTTATTATTTTTAAAGAATAAAATTAATTTGATCCAAAACTTATCTTTATATAAAGATAAATATATTATTATGTTTTATATATAAAGATTAATAATAACTATTAAATAGAATTTAGGTGTTGAAAATGCAAATCATAGAAGATAAATTAACAAAAGATAATTTATTAAAAATCAAAAAAATTGATGATGAATTTTATAATAGTCCTATTACCAATATCGATTGGTATTTAGAAAGATATACTAAGAATCATAAAGTTTTTTTTATTAGATAATGAAAAAGTAGTGGGTTATTTAATATCAGTACCTATAAAACAAGCTTTATATGAAGCTCTAATTAATGGGGTTTTTATAAATAATTTATATATTAACCCTCAAATGTTTATTGAAAAATCTCATTATAATTATATAGTTTCTTGTGTTATTTTAAAAGAATATCGTAATAAAGGTTATGGTACATTAATGATGAACCAATTACTTCAAAACTCTAAAGGTAAATATTGTGCTTTAACCATATCCCAAGAAGGATACCAATTAGCTCAAAAATTTTTAGATTTAGTTTTAAACATTAATGATGAAGTAAGTGTTTTTGCAAAAAAATAATTATCAAAAAATATAAGTATTTTTACTTTGTTATTATTTGTAAATCACTAATTTCTAATTCATTTTCTAATTTATTATTATTGGGAAAAATAGTAAAACAAATTTCTCCTACTTTTTCTAAATTAATATTTATGGAACTAAGATAAATATTAATACAATCTGTATCTTTATTTATTAATAAATCTTGGGAATATGCTCCACAATTTTCCGCTTTAATTTCTAACGTCACATGTAAATCTTGTAAAGCTTTTATTTTAAAAGTTAAATAAGTAGTATTTTTATTATATTTTTCTAAATTTAGATTAGAAGCATGAAAATTATAAAAAGCCATTACAAAATTTTCATTCTTTTTCGCATTTTTAGGAAAATGATATTTACCTTTTACTATCTTTCCTTCTTTATTTAAAACAATTGAACCACCATATTCAATTGGCTGTAAAAGTTCATTTGTAATATTAATAGGTTTTACTAAATCTTGATAAGTTAAACCTTCAATATTATTAATATTAAATTCTTGCACTTTAAGACTACTTTGTCCATTTTTCGTATCTACAAAAGATAATATCGCATAAAGTTTTTTAGAAGGATTCGTAAGTAAATTATAAATTGCTTGATACCAAAAAGTATCATTTAAATCCACATTTAAATTAATTTTTGCTTTCTTTATTAACATTGGAATAAAAAAGTCGCGCGCTTTCCCATTACTTTCTAAAGTATTGGTATCAAAAAGCATAAAACTAATTTGAATATTACAAATAGTTTTTCCATTATTTTGTAAACTAAAAAATAACTCATCATCCTTTTTAGTTATATTTTTCGCTAATATAACATCGTCTAATCGCCAAAATAAATTAATTGTTAAAAAAGTTGACATTAAAGCTAGAGCTACAATTCCAATTATTGCCAAAATATTTTGAATTATGGTGTCTCCTTCTAAAGCTCCATAGCCAATTGTATATAAAAAATATAAACCGGTTTTTCCTAATATTTGATTAAAACTAATTTTATTACTTAAAAAATAATACAAACTTATTCCTAAACAAATTAGTAACATTATAATAATAAATAAAAATATAGTTTCTGTAATTTTTTTAATCTTTTGCATTTTGCGTCTCTTTTCTAAATCTCATTATACCATATTTGCCTTTAAAAGTTACCATGAAAATTAATTTTATAAAAAAATAATTTTTCAATTTTACTCCTCATAACAAAAATAAGATGTTTTTAAATTACCATATTTATTAATTATACTTTTTTATGTTATAATTAAACTAGTAATTTTATATTTATTATTAATTATTGATATCTTAAAAAAATTTTATTAATCAAAATACTCCAAGCTCAATTTTAAGATATCACATTAATAAATACATTAATAATGCTTAAAGGAGGTAGTTATGCTTAAGATAATTAACATTTGTAAGACTTACACTATTAATAAGAATAATATTTTAATTTTGCAAAATATAAATTACGAATTTCAAAATTCTAAATTATATTGTATAATAGGCAAAAGCGGTGACGGTAAAACAACTTTAATTGAAATAATGGGATTACTATTAAATTATGATAATGGTCAAATAATAATAAATGATAAAGATGTTTCAAAATTAAATGAAAATAATAAGGCTATGATAAGAAATAAAGAAATAGGTTTTATTTTTCAATCATATTATCTGAATCCTTTAATGAAAGCTTATGAAAATGTTATGCTTCCAATGTATTTAGACAATTCTTTAAATAATGAAACTAGAAAACACAAAGCTTATGACCTATTATCTCAAGTTGACTTAAAAGGAAGAGAAAACCATTTTCCAAAGGAATTATCAGGCGGAGAACAGCAAAGAGTTGCTATTGCTCGAGCTTTAGCTAATAATCCAGATATTATTTTAGCTGATGAACCCACAGGAGCTTTAGATTCGGAAAATGCCCTTAATATACTAGATATTTTAAAGAATTTAGCTAAAAAAGGCAAATGTGTTATAATAGTAAGCCATGATGATCGCGTAAAAAAATATGCTGATGTAGTATTAAAACTCGAAGATAAATCATTGAAAGAGGTTACCGAATGAATTATTTTAGTTTAGTAAAATTTCAGTTACGAAAAAAGTCAAATTATATAGTCGCAGTAATTATAGGTTTGATTATAGGTATTGCAACATTAGTTTATACATATGAAACTAGTTGGAAAAATTATTTAAATAAAGATGTTTATGAGGATATAACTTTTAGAAACCTCCATATTCAAACTGATAATGAAACTTCAGAAGAAGAACTGCAAAAACTACAAGCTTTAGATTATGTTTCAAATGTTACTTATATGTATGAATATCTAAAAACTTATGAAATAGAAGATTTAACTACTAATGCCGAAACATTTGCTAGAGCGGATTTTTATACAGCCAATAATGAAAGTTTGCCTCAAATTGTAAAAGGAACAGATTTTCCTGATGATGATGGATATTATATGGTATGTCCTGAAAACTTTTATTCTGTCTTGTATAATTATGAAGATCTAAGGACCAAAACCACAAGCGATAAAGATGATTTAAGTTATTATCTTAATAAAGAATTAACTCTAAAATACAATGGAGTGCTTTATAACGCTACTAAATCAGAAAAATATATTTTTAGAACCAAAGTAAAATTAGTAGGGCTATATAAAAATAGCCAATATTCTATTGATGAAACAACTTGTTATTTAAATCATAATGCTATGCATGATATAGTATTAAATGAATATACTGACGCCTTAAATGATTATGAAAATCAAAAAAATAATGGTTACATTTTAACAGTTGATAGTGCAAATCACATGGATGAAGTAAAAGAAAATTTAGATAAACTAGGATATTATTATCAAGATGTATCTTACATAGAAACCGATTATTTAAATAACATCTTTAATAATATTGATGTAGCAATATTTATAGTTTTAATTTTAGTATTTATTTTTGTGTTTTTTATCTTTAAAAAAGATTTTAAAGAAGATAAAGCTTATTATGAATTATTAAAAAAAGTAGGTTTTAATAATTCTGAAATTAAAAAAGTTTATTTTTTAACTTCTATTATTAAAAGTGTTATATATATTTGCTTTATCACAATTATAACCCTAATTATTTTCTTACTATTAAAGGTAATTTTAAATTATTTTCCATACCTTTTTGTTAAATATAAAGTTATATATGACTATAAAATAATACTTTATACTTTATTAATTTTGATGTTCAATTTAATAATAAATGTATTTTTAAATTCTAGGAAAGTCACTTTAAAATGACAAATATAATTATATCTTATTTTAGAGATAAAAAAATGAATCTAATTTATATATCATTAATTTTAATTTTGATTTTAATTATTTATATATTTATTGGTATAAAAAATTACTACATTTATAGTATTAATGATGTATTTGGTTTATTAGAAGAAAATAGAGGTTATATTTTAGAAAACCCTAATAAGGATATAATAGAAGAGTTAAAAAAAGATATCCGCATAGAAAAAATTGAACCCTATAAAATTAATAATGAATCAAACTATTATGTTTTATTAAAAGAATATAAAGATACAAATGATATGTTAAAATATTTTGAAGAAGAAAACATAAGAGCTTTCTTAAAAGATAGCTCTAAAAAATATGAGATAGATATAATGAAAAATAATCTTAATAATTATGAAATTGTAATTAATATAAGTATTTTAATTTTTATTATAACAATGTATTTAATATTTAGAAATGTAATGTTAAATGAAGAAAAAAATAGTTCTATTTTAAAATTACTTGGATATAATTCAAAGTATATTTCCTTTTTTCTATTTTTAAGACTAATTTTCTTAACAGCTACAAGTGTATTAATATCTATTGTTTTTCTTTATGTATTTCATTATATATATTTTTTTATTAACGAAGAGAAATTATGTCTTTTTTTCCAAAATATAAACTATTTACCTTTTTTAAAAATAAATTTATATAGTATATTACCATTATTATTAATATCATTTATTAATATAAAAAATTTAAAAAAAATAAATATTTTTGAAGTAATAAATGGATAGGAGGTCATTATGAAATCAAAAATAATTAAATACATATTAGTTTCACTATTTATAATATCATTAACTGCATGTAACAATACAAAACCTATTGAGGATTTTGAATATGAAATAGAAGCACCAACTCCTGAATTCGACAATAGTGTATTTAAACAACTAACCAAAGAAGAAGCTAATGATTTATATAATAAAGAAGAAGCCCAGGTGGTTTTCATATGTACAGGAATAGATACATATTGCAAAAAAGTTCGAGATATAGTCGTTAAAGTCCAAGAGGATTATAATTATACAACCAATTATATTTATGTTTATAAAAATTTTAATGAAGAATTTCATGATTTTTTATCCAAATTAGACATGTTCTATAAACTTAGCGATGAGGTAACAGGAACGTTTTATGAATTATTAAGCGGAAATACGATGTATATACCAGCATTTATAATTATAAAAGATGGTAAACAAGTGGATGGTTATATAGGTGGTAAAATTACTTATCAAGAATTTCATGATATGGTAGGTAAGTATATTAAATAAGTTTTTAATAACAACATATCTATTTAAAAAGAATACCTATAAGATTGGTGTTTAGCTATGTTATTTAAGGATATTCTTAAAGAAAAAGCTTGGTATTAACATAAAAACTTGTTATAATACCATTAGGTGGTTTTATTATGAAGTCAAAAAAGAAATATATAATATTGGGGATAATTTTAATTTTATTTATTAGTTTAACTATTTTATTTTTTATAGTAATAAAGAAATTGGATAAAGAAGTTAAATTATTTCCAGATTATGAACATTATCAATTAGATGACAAAGATGGTATTTCTTATAGTTTTTTAGATGGTGAACAATTAATTACTTATAAAATTATTAAAACAGGTGAAGATGAATCTGGTGAATTAGATAGTTTATATTATAAAATAAATCCTAAAATTGATGATTATATTTTAGTAGATGAGTTACCTTCAGATAAATCAGAAAACCTTTTAGATAAAGCATACACTTTATTTTATGAAGATAAATTATATTTAGTAAGAGGTTGGACCCAATCCATTTATGAATATAAACTTAATAAAGAAAAGATAGATATAAAGCAAATAAATTTTGATACTTCTAATATAGATACAGATTTATGTATAACTCAGTTTAATAAAATCGAAAATAATTTCGTATACCTTTCAGCTAGTGTTATTAGAGTTGGTAGCGATGTTAGGAAAAGTTATAAAATGAAATGCAGTTTAAGTAATTATGTATGCGAAAAGGTTGAATAAAAGAAAAAATAAGCTTTGTTTTAAATAATTAACAAGGCTTTTTATAATTTATTAATTAGTTATTTAAGTAACATTTATCATTGTATTTTGATAGAACTACAAGGCGAAATAATAAAATAACTTTAAGTAATATATAATGTATGGTATAATTTTTAATGGTGGTGTATTTGAAGCGAAATATATTAGCTTATGTAATAATTAATTTAATCTTTTTTATCATATTTAGTTTTTTATATATGGAAAATATCATAGTTACAAAATATAAGAATGAAGGTACGCATATTATTAATAATGAAGTAAATATAAATATTGAAGAAGATAAAGAATTGTTAGATATTATTAGTAGAAGTACAAATAATTTATTAATTAAAAATAATATTAACTTTGACAAAAATATAAATGTTAAATTAGTAGTTTCGGATGTGCTTCAAAATAATGCTATAGGTATAATAAACGTTAATATTGATAAAAAATATAAGGAAAGATTAAATAAAATATTAAAAGAATACGAAAAATATTTTGAAAATTATCCAGATATTTATATTAAAGATAATCAAAATGATAGTTCTAAAGTATATTTGACGCTTGGATTTAGTATTTCTTACAGATATGATAATAAAGAAATAAAAAATGCATCTGAAGATCTTAAATATTTTTATAATCTAAATAATAAATTGTCAAAACAACCTACTATCATTCCATATCAAGAAGAAGTTTATAGGGTAAACAATCGAAAAATGTTTATTAGCATAATAATTTCTAATTTATTATTAGCTTTTATACTGTATTTAAAAAGATTTAAAACTAATAAAGAAGCTTAAGTAATTTATTTAGTTCTTATATTGATTTTTATTATAAAGTTGTGTTAAACTTTATGACTGATAAACAAAAAAGTGGTATAATAGAGATGCCAAATAAAAATTGTAGAAAGGA
>CANQBY010000056.1 GCA_947589695.1 uncultured Bacilli bacterium | reverse complement strand
GAGCAGCCGCGGTTGGTTCATTAATAATTCTTTCAACTTCTAAACCAGCTATTTTACCAGCATTTTTAGTTGCTTGACGTTCAGCGTCATTAAAGTAAGCAGGTACTGTTATAACAGCTTTAGTTACTTTTTCGCCTAAATAGTTTTCAGCGTCTTTTTTTAGTTTAGCAAGAATTTTAGCACTGATTTCTTCAGGTGTGTATTTCTTACCATTAGCTTCAACTTTTTCGGCAGTACCCATTTTTCTTTTAATAGAAGAAATAGTATTTTTAGGGTTAGTTACCGCTTGATTTCGAGCAATTTGGCCAACCATTTCTTCATCGTTTTTGAAGGCAACAACAGAAGGTGTTGTTCTAGCTCCTTCACTATTAGGGATAACCTTAGGTTCCCCTCCTTCTAAGACAGCGACACAACTATTAGTTGTACCTAAATCTATACCAATTATTTTTGCCATTTTTAATCATTCCTTTCGTTAACTTTGACCATGGCGGGTCTAATTATTTTATCTTTATACATATAACCTTTTTGTAAGACTTCTAAAACAACATTATTAGCTAATTCGGGGTTAGTATCAGTCATGACAGCATTCATAGTAGTAGGATTAAACTCTTGATGGAGACAGGCAATTTCTGTGATACCTTTACTTTTTAAGATTTCAAGAAGATTATCATAAATCATTTTAAAACCGGAAGTAAATTTTTCGCCACCTTCGACTTTAATACTTAAAGCCCGCTCAAAATTATCGATGACTGGTAAGATTTTCGTAATTAGATCTTCCCCTTCATATTTATAGATATTGGAAATATCTAAATCATAACGTCTTTTCATATTTTGCATTTCAGCCGTGATACGTAAGACTTTTTCTTTTAAATCCAGATTAGCTTTAATAAGTTCGTCTTTTTCTTTATTTATTTTAGGTTTTTTAATTTTTATTTTTTTGGCAAAACTAGGAGACTCGTTTGAAGTTTCTTTAGTCTCTTCTTTGTTTGCAACATCTTTTTTTGTTTCTTCCGTAGTAGGAGTTTTTAAATCCTCTACAACATTTTCGGTATTTTGCTCTTCCATTTATTCACCTTTTTCTTCCAGCCATTGGTTTAAGATATTTAAAACACCAACAACTTTAGCATATTCCATTCGTTTAGGACCGACAATGGCAATGGTTCCTTTTTCACCCCGATAGGAATAATTAGTTTTAATAACTGTGACATTATCATCAAATTCACTATCTTTGCCAATATAAATACTAATATTTTTATCATCAGTCTTTTCAATTTTCCGAATAGTATCTTCATCTTCTAGTTTAGTAATAAGCTTTTTGATTTCGCTTGAATCACTATATTCGGGTTGGTTTAACATCTTAGATTGGCCTACAACATGGAAATTTTCTTTTGAACTAACAAAATCATTAAAAGCATTATAGAAGATATCATAGATAGTTTCATATTGTTTCACTTGTTTGGAAATAATAGGTTTAATTTCATATTCGAGGCGTTCTGCGATCATATCAATGGGAGTGCCCACTAACATTTTATTAATTATCTCACAAGTTTTGACTACCTCAGCCAGATTAATAGTTTCCGGAATGGTAAATTGTTTATTTTTAATCATTCCTTTATCCGTACAGACTAAAGCTACAATATGAGTTTCATCAAGAGGAATAATAGATATTTGTTTTAAAGTACTTTCTCCTGATTCTTTACCTAAAGAAATACTAGTATAATTGGTAATATCACTAATGATTTCTAAACATTTAAGTATCGCGTCACTAACTACTAAGTCTTTATTGGAAAAAATAGTTTGCAGTTTAAGGACATCTTCACCAGTTAATTCTTTGGGTTGCATTAAATTATCGACGTAATATTTGTAACCCTCTTCACTAGGAATACGACCACTAGAAATATGATTTTTTTCTAAGTAACCTAGTTTTTCCAAATAAGCCATTTCATTACGAATGGTAGCACTAGATAAATTAAATTTATCACATAAGTGTTTAGAACCAATCGGTCTAGCCTCTTTGATATACCCTTCTACAATTTCTTTTAAAAGTGTTTTTTGTCGTTCATCCATATTATCACCTTTATTAGCACTATTTATCTTTCAGTGCTAATATCATTATAATATTATGCTTAGCACTTGTCAATATATAACTGCTAAATTTACAAAAATAATTTTTTTATATTTATTTATTAAAATGGTTTTAGTTTAAATTAACATAAATGATTTTTCTTAGCAATATATTATAGTATGAATATTGGTGTTAAATTACGGAGACTTAAAAATGAAGATTTGATATGGGTTATTTATTTTTTTATTGTTATTGGAGCATTAATGTCTAATGAATATGAAAGAAATTATTTATTAACAGGAAATACTACGGGGCAAAAAAAATTTAAGATTCTTAATATTACCATCTTTAGTGTGGCCTTTTTTATTTATTTATATTTTGTTTTACTTAACTATGAAGATGTGGCTACTTTAAAAAAAGACGCCTCAAGAAAAGAAGTCCTAAATGTACATATAGGACTTATATCTTCAATTTTATTTTTAGTCGCCGGAGCTTTAGCTTTGGTGGGAGAAATCAATCGCGGAGGTCCCGACGAAGATATTGGCTTTATTTAATCTTCAAAGTATCTTTGGGCTTTTTTAAGCATTAAATTATGTTCCACTAATTTTAAAGAAACAGTATTCATTTCGGTTATTTGAGTAAACAATACTTTGATATTAGCAGATTCAGCCTCAATTAAAGCTTTTAATTCGGTTAGAGAAATACTTGGAGGAGCACTTAAGAAAGATTCACCGACAATAGCTTTAGTTTCTTTTATTACTTTTTCTAAATATTGATAATATTGCTCAGCCCAACCATAAATATCTTCACCCATGTACATGATATCTTTTTGTTCTAATCTTTTTTGAAGTTCTTGGGTAATTTTAATTAAAATTTTGATAATGGCGGCTTCACTTTCTAGAGTTTTTAATAAAGTATGATATGTTTTAATATTTTCTTTATGTAATTCATAATCCGACATTTTATCACCTACTTAATTCAGGGTCATCATTATTTTTAAGCTTAGCAATTACAGAGACAACGGCGATAAGACTTTCATTAATTTTAGTACAACTTAATTCACAAGAAGTAAGGACTTTTTCTTCACTGGCAATATAATATAAAAGCATTTCATCAGGTAAATAAGAGAGATATTCCATTACAGAGCTTAAGGCTTTAACATTAGTATTTAAAGTATCTAAAGCCATAACTAATAAAGCAATAACATTTTTTACTTGCATTTTTATATCATTAACTTCATTATAAGCAATATCTTCATTTTTAGAATAACTTTTAAATTGTAATTCTTCTAATTTTTCACAAAAAGCAGTTAAATTATTTAATTGATTGTGAAATATTATTTGATAATTTTGAAGTTTGGCAAAGTTTCTTTGGAATAAATCTTGGATATTCATAAAAAAATCCCCTTTCAAAGTGGTATATATTTTAACATTTTCAAAGAGGATTGTCAAATTATTTGAGGCTTAAATAAGCTTCGCCATTTGCTAAAGGGCGATTATGAAGGGTGGCTAATTCAGAAACACTAACAACTTGATAACCATTTAGATAAAGCCAAGGCAATATTTCTTGTAAAGCTTGTAAACTTGTTTCGTATAGTTCATGCATTAAAATAATAGAACCATTTGATACATTATTTTTAATATATTCAGTAATATGGTTAGCATCATGGTAACGCCAATCTTCGGTATCAAGATTCCACAAAATAAAAGGTGCGTTTACACTTTTTAAAATAGTTCGATTATAAGCACCATAAGGAGGCCTTATTAATTTAATGTGATCATTAGTTAAAGAATAATAAAGATTATCAGTTTTCGTTAAACTTTCTTTGGCGGTGGCAACACTGCTGGTTTTAAGATTTAAGTGCTCATAAGTGTGGGAGCCAATTTCATTATGGGAATTATAAGTATTAATAACACAACTAGGACATGAATTCATCATTTTACCGACCATAAAAAAGGTGGCATGAGCTTTATTTTGAGCTAAAGTTTCTAAAATAAAAGAATTAAACTTAGAACTAGGACCATCATCAAAAGTGATAGCAACACTTTTTTTAGCAGGATCATAATTAAAACCATTTTCATTTTGATACTCTTCATCTAAAATGGGAGTAAATTTAAGATAATCTTTAATTTCATTATAATTTATCGTTAGATAAAGAGGTTCAGAATATTCTAGATTATAATTGCTAAAATAGATTATAACCTCATTTTCCTTAACATAATAAGAACGGGAAGCACTAGTTAGAGCATTAACAATAAAGGTGGGATATTTTAAATTTAATAATTCGGTAAGTTTAGCTTCATAAGCTTTCGTATTTTTTACATAATCCAGAAAAGAATTAATTTTTCCACTAGAAGAATCAATAAGATAGCTCTCATAATTAGCATTTTCCCCATAAACTAAACTTTTAAAGGCCGAGATATTAGAACTTTCATAAACTAAAGTAAAAGAACTTTGCGATTCTTTAAAATCATTAATTATAGATGTGATATCTTTTTTAGATGAAGAATCATTAATTAGATTTTGAGAATTATGGTTTAAGCGATAAACAGAATAGATAATACCACCACTAAAAGTGAGAAAACCCAAACAGATAAGAATAATTAAAATGGGCTCTTTATTAATGTACTTCATAAAATCACTACCTATTGTTATTATAACGCATTTTAAATATTTTTTACATCTTTTTTCCGAAAATACAGGAAGGCTAGACATAACATGACAATTATATAAAGACCTAGAATAACAAGCGAGAAATTGATACTAAAATGATAAGGGTTGGATGTTCGGGCAATTAAATAACTAAAGTCCCAATGGAGAGAAACAAAGAACTTAAATATTTTAAATTTATAGACTAAAGCTAAGTTTGAAATAACATTACCAAGGAGATAAAAAAGAAAAGTAATAGTAATCGCGGCCGAAGTTGAAGCCGTAATCGTACTTAAAGTAAATGCTAAAATACCTAAGATAAGATACATTGGTAAGATACTTAATAATGATAGGATGGTATATTTAAAAATCGGATAAACGACTAAAATATTTTTAGCACTATCATAAATAAGTACTGGAATATTTATGGAGGAAAAACCTAAGATTAAGCCCCCGATTAAAAATTCTAAAGCAAGCATTAATAGAATAATAAACGGAATGAAAAGTAATCCAGTAAGCAATTTCGATAAAAGAATAGTACTGCGCCGATATGGTTTAATCAGTAAATATTTGATTGTTCCTTTGTTGTATTCTTCACTTACAATTGGACCAAAGATTAAGATTATATAAATAAGAATAAATAAACCAAATTCAGAAGCAAAATTAGCAAAAACTGATTTTAAATTAGTATTATTTAAAATATCAACTTTGTTATCTAAAATATATTTATCTTGAGCAATTTGTTCTTGTAAATAAGCATATCTTTTTTCTTCTTCCGAAGTTAAAGAGGACTTATTTTTTAAGTTTAAATACTCAGTTAGATTTATTTTAATATCTTCAAGGGCATTATGAAGATAATTAGATTCATCATAAATAACATTATTAGCTAAACGATATTCTTCTAAATCAATTAAAGCTTCAAAACGTTTTTTTTCGTTAGAATCTTTAGTTTGACTTAATTCATTTTGATATTTAGTTAAGTTTGCGTTAACAAAATATTTCCAATCTCCTTTTTTAATTAATTCTAAAGTAGTATTATATTCAGTTTCTAAAGTAGTTAACTTATCAGACTTAGAATCATAATACCGTGATTCTAATAAGTGATACATAGGAGAATATAAATAATTTTCAATTAAAAACTTTTGAGGATAAGTGTTATATTCATTTTTTAAGTTTTCAATTTCAATCCGAGTTAGATTACTGATAAACGCAGCTAAATCTTCTTCTTTCGATAAATCAAGATGGGAATTTTCTTCTTGTAAGTCCGCGATATCATATTCCGTAACACTGGTAATAGTATTTAAGTTTTTATATAAAACGTTTATTAAGATAGCATATAAAATAAAGATAATAGTCACAATTAAGAAACTTTTCTTTTTTAAGATTTTTTTAGTTTCAGCTTTGATAAGATTAAACAATTTTCTCACCTCCCGCGATAGTAATGAAGGCTTCTTCTAAAGATAGACTTTCTTTAATAACTTCATAAATTTTAACATGATGTTCTACTAAAAGATTAATACTTTGGGCAATACCTTCTTCATCGGCAAATAATTCTAAATTATAATCATCTAATAAAGTAGCTTTTTTACCTAATACTTTTCGAGCATGAGAAGCATTATCAACTTTAAGATGATATTTGTTTTCAGAAGTTGTTTTTAATTCTGTAATAGAGTTTTCAGTAATAATTTTTCCTTTTTGAATGATACAAACTTTATTACAAAAACTTTCTAATTCACTTAGATTATGACTGGAAATTAAAATCCCAGTGCCATTTTTAGCAAGTTTTAATAATAATTCCCTTAATTCTTTAATACCTTCCGGATCAAGACCATTTGTGGGTTCATCAAGGATTAATAAATCAGGATTATTAATTAGAGAAATAGCAATACCTAACCTTTGTTTCATACCGAGACTATATTTACTTACTTTATCATATATTCTATTTTCAAGACCCACTAGTCTTACAACTCGCATAATATCTTCAAAATTAGTATCTTTATAAAAGGAAGCTTGCATTTCTAAATTTTCCATTCCGGTTAAGTATTGATAAACGTCGGGACTTTCAACGATAGCACCAACACTAGAAATAGCTTTGACAAAATCTTTTTTAATATCATAACCATTAATGGTAATGGTACCAGAATCCATTTTTTGTAAACCTAAAATACATTTAATAGTCGTAGTTTTACCAGCGCCATTGGCCCCAATAAAAGCGAGAATATCCCCTTTTTCAATAGCAAAAGAGACATTTTTTAAGATTTCTTTCTTACCAATTTTTTTACATAAATTAGTAACTTGTAATATACTCATAATTTATTCCTTTCTAAAAAAATAATGGTAGTGAAAGTAGATAGTACTAATATAGCACAAATATAGTTTAAAAACAAGGATAACTTAAAAAAGTGAGATACAAAAAAGATAGACTAATGTAAAGTCTATCAATATAAAGTAATAAAAATATAACTTGCCCTTAGATAAGAAGTTAAGCACTAAAGGCAAGATAAATAATAATTTATATTACACTTTATGAAAAAGTTTTATTATCATACAACTTCGTATGGATTTGCAGAAGTTCCTACATCTGCTTGTTCCGAACTTTTTGATGTAAACTTTGTAGTATCCTTGAGATTTATTACTGGGCGCACACCAAAATTAGTGTCGTTTACGCTGTTGCTGCCGATACTGCCATCATAAATGACAAGAAATGCAACAGCAGCAATGCCGCTAAAGTAAGACGGAGACATTGTCCAATAATACTGATTCGTATATAGATAATAGGCACTTGAACTATTATTGTTTTTACCAGGATATCCTCCAGCAAATACTACTTCATCCATAGTGATTAGC
>CANQBY010000055.1 GCA_947589695.1 uncultured Bacilli bacterium | reverse complement strand
CCTTCTCTTAAAAAACTGTCCCGGTCTTAAAATTGGTCGTATCGCCATTAATAAAAAAGGTTTTGGTTTTTTAATCTTAGATAAAGAAGATGATATTTATATTAATGAAAATAATATTGGCAGTGCTATTCATAATGATATTGTTCTAGTAGAAATTATTAATAAAGGTATCAAACCTGAAGGTCGAGTTTTAAAAGTTGTTAAACGCGAATTAGATAACATCGTGGGTGAAGTCTATTTTGAAAATGAAAAAGCTATGCTTAAACCTGACGATGAAAAATTAAATATTACTATTTTCTTAACTAGAGAAACTACTAAAGATTGTGTTGCAGGTCATAAAATTCTTGCTCATTTGTGTAAAAAGTTAAACAATAAAACCTATCTCGCGGACTGTCTTAAAATCTTAGGTCACAAAGATGACGCGGGTATTGATATTTTAAGTATTGCTTATAAATATAGTATTTTTGATGAGTTTAGTCCTGAAGCTATGCAAGAATTAGAAAAAATACCTAATGAAGTCGCCCCAAGTGAACTAAATGGCCGAAGAGATTTAACTAATGAAATGATTTTTACTATTGATGGTGATGATACTAAAGATATCGATGACGCGATTAGTTTAACTTATCATGAAGATTATTATACTTTAGGTGTTCATATCGCTGATGTTAGTCATTATGTTAAAGAAAATACTGCCTTAGGTGATGACGCTTATAATCGAGGTACTTCTTCTTATCTAGCGGACACAGTTATTCCTATGCTTCCTCATAAATTATCAAATGGTATCTGTTCTTTAAATGAAAATGTTATTAGACTTACTATGAGTTGTGTTATGGATATTAATAAAAAAGGTGAAATAACTAATTATGATATTTTCCCAAGCTATATTAAATCTCAGAAAAAGATGACTTATAACTGTGTTAATCAAATCTTAGAAAAAAATATTATTCCCGAAGGTTATGAACCTTTCGCTGATACTCTTAAAAAAATGAATGAACTAGCCAAAATATTACGAAAAAACAAAGTTAGTCGTGGTTATATTGAATTTGATATTGACGAAGCTAAAATTATTCAAGATGAAAATGGCAAAGCTATAGACATTAAAAAAAGAACTAGGGGCGATGGTGAAAACTTAATTGAAGATTTTATGATTGCGGCCAATGTTACAATTGCGACTCACATATCGAATATGGAACTTCCATTTATCTATCGTGTCCATGCTTTACCAAATGCTGAAAAAATCGAAGATTTCTTAAACTTAGTTAAAGCTTTAGGTTATCAAATACATACCAATATTAAAGAGATAACTCCCAAAACTATGCAAGAATTATTAAATGAATTAAAAGATAAAAAAGAATTTTTTATTCTTTCTTCCCTTTTACTTCGCAGCATGAAAAAAGCCGAATATTCTAAAACTAATATAGGTCACTTTGGTCTTGCCTGCAAAAACTATACCCATTTTACTTCACCAATTAGACGTTTTCCTGACTTAATTGTTCATCGTCTTTTAAAAACTTATTTAATTGATCAAGATTATAGTATGTCCACCATTAATTATTTAGATAATTATTTAGTAACAGCCGCAGAACATTGTAGTGAAAGAGAAGTAGCCAGTATTAATGCTGAACGTGATGTTAATGATATGAAAATGGCTGAATATATGGAAAGTCATATTGGTGAAGAATATGATGGTATTATATCTGGTGTTACTAATTTTGGTTTCTTTGTTGAATTAGAAAATTTAATTGAAGGTTTAGTTCATGTTAACACATTAAAAGGCGATTATTACAACTATGTCCCTGAATTATTATCTTTAATCGGGAAAAGTACTAAAAAAACTTATCGTGTTGGTGATACCGTTCATGTTAAAGTTATCAATGCCTCTAAAGAAAATGCTTTAATAGATTTTGAAATTGTAGGTGATAAAAATGCTCGAAGTAAAGAATAAAAAAGCTTATTTTGACTATTTTATAAATGAAGAAATAGAAGCTGGTATTTCTTTATCAGGTACCGAAATCAAATCTATTAGAAAAGGATCAGTTGATCTAAAAGATAGTTTTGTTAATATTAAAAATAATGAAGCTTATATAATAAATATGTATATTGCTAAATATGAAGAAGGAAATATTTTTAATCATGATGAAAGAAGAACTAGAAAATTATTACTTCATAAAAAAGAGATTCTTAAACTTAAAGAAAAAGTTAAAATTGAAGGCTTAACTTTAATTCCTTTAAAATTATATTTCAAAAAAAATAAAGTCAAAATTTTAATTGGAGTAGCTAAAGGTAAAAAACAATATGATAAACGAGAATCTCTAAAAGAAAAAGATTTAAAAAGAGAAGCAAGATATTATTAAAATTATCTTGCTTTTAAAATACCAAAAGATAGACTAAACTTTAGTCTATCAATATAAAGTAATAAAAATATAACTTGCCCTTAGATAAGAAGTTGCACTAAAGGCAAGAGAATCATTAATTAGTAACTACAACAAATGGACTATCTATAGTTCCTTCTCCTCCAAGTTCAAATGATATATTTGCCTTGAGATTGATTACTGGCCTTACACCAATATTAGCGTAGTTCAAACCATTGCCATTTATGAATCCACCGGAAACCATAACGAACACGAAAGCAGCACCACTAGTGTACACATAATACGGAGACATGGTCCAGTATGCTTGATTTGTGTATAAATAATAACTTGAGTTACCGGTTTCATGATAGCCTCCAGCTAATAATATTTCATCTGCTGTTATGAGTCCTATTGGATGTGGTAAGATTCCATTTCCTTTTTTTGCTCCTTCTTTTGTAAACAAATCCCTTTGATATGCTTTTTCATCTACTGCTACACTTGTCTCTTGAGCAACTGTTGTGTTTGCACTTACTCCACACTTTAATGTTGGTAATTGTTCTGTTCTATTTTTACTATCTTTTTCTACTCTTCCATATGCTGCATAAGTAGTTGCTGATGTTCCATATCCGGTTCCACTATCATAATCTGATTTTACACCTGTTACTTTTTGCCTATCATTACAAAAGCCTGCATCGGAATCTATGTAACCATCATATTTTGCTAAGTTTGTGCCATACCATTGATTCAAATAAGCGGCTATTGTACTTGGAGTTGTTCCTGTATGAGCTTCATTATAACTTCCACTTTCTTTTCCGAAATTATAATATCCTACATAGGTATTATCAACAACTGGTTTAGTTTTATATTCACTTGTTCCTGCATTTGTTCCAGTTCCTGTTGTATCTTTACAATCAGTTTCACTACATTGAAATATCATTCTGATTGTTCCATCTCCGTTAATTCGAATGATTCGCCATCTCATTCCAGCAAATTGTACCCAGTTATCTGGTGCTTGTCCTCTAAAGAAATAACTAGCTCCATCATTATCTTCGGCTTTATACAATGTTTTTTCATGATTACCTGTATCTATTCCAGTTACCTTTAATACTCCATTTGAACCAGTTGAAAAGTTTGTTCCACTATCTTGTGTTGTATAACCTTTAAATAAATTTGCTAAAGTATCTTCGGCTGTTGGGTTCTTTTTAAAATAAAAATAACATTTTGTGCCTTTAGTATCTATAGTTATAGATATTTTATTTTCTTTATATTCAAAAATATCTTTTATTTTATTATCAATATTACTACCAATAGCACAATAACTTTTAGTATCGTCAAGCGTATATCCTGTTTCAGGTATTTTTTCAATAGGTATATCTTCGGTTCCTTCTCCATCATTTTTATACATGGCAATTACATTTAAATCCGCACTTTCATAATTGATGGTTCCGCTTGCTAACTTTACACTATCGACAGATTTATATTTGGCAAAACTCACAAAGAAATTAAATATTATCAGAAGTATAGCACACGTTATAAAACCATATAAAAAAACTTTTTTATTATTAGTTCCGTTATTTAATTTCTCATATTTCATATTTTCATTACTCCTCTATCATAGAAATTTCTAGTTTATAAATAAATTATAAACTTTGATAGTATAATTGTCAAGTAAAATAACACAATATATTACATAATGATACACTATCTTTTATAATTTGAGACAATAAGTTTGGTGAAATATAATGAATAACAAATTAAAAGCTTTACGAGAAAGAATTGGCATATCTCAACTAGAAGTTGCCAATGCTAATAACATGAATAGAGTCCAATATAATCAATACGAAAACAATTATACAACAACACCTATAAAACATTTAGTATCCCTTGCTGATTATTACAAAGTATCCGTTGATTATCTTCTAGATTTTACTGATAAAAAATTCTATCATTCAATGGTGCCAGCTAATAAAATTAAATCAGGAGAAAGAATAAAAGAATTTCGTAAAGAAAATAAATTAACTCAAAAAGATTTAGCTAACTTCCTAAACACTACTTTTTCTAGTATTGCTTGGAATGAAAAAGGACGTAACTTTATAGCTACACCCTTCTTAATAATGATTTGTTCTAAATACAAAATATCTGCGGATTATTTATTAGGTAAAATTGATAGAAAAATCACTTTAAAATAAATTCAACTATTAGCAATAATAATTTTTTTATTAACTTCTAAAATACTCAATAAATAATATTACAGCATTAGCCATCAAAATCCATCCTGCTGCGACCAATATAACATTAGAAATAAAGATACTAAATATTCCTAGGATAATAAGAGCAATATTTAAGATTAATGATGTCGTTAAATATTTTCCATAACTAACTTGAGTCATTATTCTGGTAATTCCTAAAAAGATTAAAAAGAATCCTAACACATATCTAATACTTTTTTCTATAACTTCCGCTAAAACAATTAATAAAACTCCTAGAACCACTGATGAAATACCAACTGCTAAATTCATTTTTCGATATTGCACTAATTCTTTATACTTATAATATTCTAGTAATGCTTTTATCCCATACACAATAATAATTATACCAATTAAATAAAACACAATAGTTACAGCCTCATTATTTTTAAAAGCCAGTATTATCCCTAATATTAAATATAAAATAGGTGTAATAACTGATTTACTTTCATTAGTATTTTTATTTGGTTTAATAACTTCCATTTTCATCTTATCACTTTCTTTCTTATCTCTATAATTATATAATGTTTAAAATATTTAAGCAAGTATAAAATTGAATAATTAAAAAAGCTATGTTATAATATTAAATAGAATATGGAGGGCTCTAAATGATTACTAAAGAAGACATCAAAAAAATATTAAGTTCTTATAACTTAGAAACTAATAAATATGGCCCCACTATCTATGAAAACAATACTGAATTAGGTATTACTCTTGATATCAAAGATCCTCTTTTTGGTTTTCTAACTCGTAAATTTATTTTTTCAACTACCGAAGAATTAACTAATTTTTTAAAACAATATACATGGTATAAAAACAACTATCAAAAATATGATATAATTCTTAAATTTAATAATTATGAAATAGAAAACCCTAATCTCATTTATACTTTTAAAAGTCAAGAACTAACTTTAGAAGATATGCTTAATTTAAAAAATAATTTAGAAGAAAATAAAGAAAGTGTTATTGAAAGTAACAATAAACAAAGTTATTATATTAATATTGAAAACTTAACTACTTATTTAATTAATTTAAAAAATAATAATTATAAAATTAATTTAGAAAAAAATAATCTAAAAATTAAAGAAAATGATTTAAAATATGAACTTCTAAGTTATCTTACAGAATACTATGGCCGGACCAAAAACTTTGATAAAAAAGGTGTTTCCCTTGATAATGTATTTATGCCTACCAATGACATTAATCTTTTAAATAATAATTTAGCTAATCTTAAAGATAAATCATCTAGTGAAATGAAAAATTATTTAGAAACTTTAATTAATCTTTGTAAAGAAGAAGAATTAAATGATAAAAATTTATTAAATATTTATTCTAATAGTATTTATAAATATAATATTGAAATTTTAAATAAACAAATCGACTTTGTTAGAAGTAAAATAGCTTCTGAAAAAAACTTTAACTTAAAAGGTAGTAAGATTCATAATATTGATGAAGAATTAAAATCTTTTTTAAAAACTAGTATAGCCCCCTCAAAATTAGAAGTATTCTTAAATGATATGCGTACTAATATTAATAATAAATACCAAAGTATTACCGACATATCTAATGCTTACACGATTATCAGTGGTAAAAATCTAGATATTAAACAAAGTATCGTTCCTAATACAGAATTTAGTAATGAAACTTTAACTCTTTTAAAAAATAGTTATGAAGCTTTACCAGAAGATACTAAAAATGCTTTAGTTTTATATAATTCTTTTTATAAAAATATATGTAATTTTATTATCGATAATAATTATCCTGATTTAGAGATTATTAAAAATAATTTTGATTTTAGTTATTATTATGAACATATTGATGAAATAGTTCACAATGAATTTAATTCTCATTATTTAGTTAAATACTTTTCTACCATTAATTTTAAATCTCTGGATGATTATTTAAATTCTCTTATTGCTATTGCTCATATAATTGAAAGTACTAAGATTCCTTTAAACGGTAATCTAAAAGTATTTAGTTTAAATATTCATTCTAAGTATTTAGAATTTACTTTAAATCCTTTGTATAGTAAAAATGAGACTTATTTAATAGATATTCCTAATTTGTCTAATATCATTTATGTTCCCGAAAAAATTGAAATTGATGATGAAAACGATGAATTAACCACTTTAAATACTAACAATATTTTCTATTTAGGTACTATCGTGGATCATAACGAAACTTTAAATGTTAGTCAATATCATAAAATTACCCAAAATGATTTAAAAAATGGTATAATAATAACAACTGAACTTAGTTTAGATAGTAAAACTACTTTTAAACTAGGTACTATAAAGGAGATTAATCATGAATAAAGAAGAATTTTTAAAAGAATTAAAGAAAAATTTACGATATTTACCTAAAGCGGAACGAGAAAATACTTTAACAATATATGAAAGCAAAGATAATTACCAAAATCTTGACCCTATTGAAATCGCCAATAATATTTATCAAGAAAAAAAATTAAATTATATTATTCGTCCTAAGATTAAATTTTTAGACGCTCTAAATATTATTATTAATCAATTAAAAACTAAAGATAAAGATTCTATTATAAATATTGCCCTATTTTTTCTTTATTTAATCTTTATTTTAATTATTATTAAAATTCCTTTTATTTATGTTCGAGATACGATTGCCACTCTCTTTAATAAAATAATTACTGACCAAAATTATGGCATTTATGGTCTGGTATTTGAACTTGTATATGCCTTAACTACTATTTTAATTTATATTCGCTTAATTAAAAATAAAGCTTTAGACCTAGAAAAAAAGAATAACCCTAAATAGTTATTCATTTTTTTTGAAAATAATTAAGTCCCATAGCTTCTCTTACTTTATTTAAAGTATCTATAGCTTCTTTTCTGGCTGTTTTACTTCCTTCTTCTAACATTTCATAAACTAAATCTAGATGTTCCTCATAATATCTTCTTTTCTCTCTAATAGGTTCCAACAATTCTTCCACCACCGCATATAAGAATTTTTTAACTTTCACATCGCCCAATCCCC
>CANQBY010000054.1 GCA_947589695.1 uncultured Bacilli bacterium | reverse complement strand
CGAGTAGCTTCACGCGCTCTTTTGGCAGCAATGCGGGCTCGAGAGGCAGTCATACATTTTTCAACGATTGAACGAGCTACTTGAGGATTTTCCATTAGGTAACGCTCTAAACCTTGGCCAAAGATATCGCTGGCAATTTTCCGAACTTCACTATTACCTAGTTTGGTTTTAGTTTGGCCTTCAAATTGAGGATCAGGATGTTTACATGAAATAATCATGGCAAGACCCTCTCTGCAATCATCACCACTTAAAGCTTCGTCTTTTTCCTTTAATAATTTCGCATTTCGAGCATAATTGTTGATAATTCGGGTTAAGGCGATTTTAACACCATCTTCATGTGTTCCGCCTTCATAGGTATTAATATTGTTCGTAAATGAATAAAGATTGGCAGTATAAGAATCATTATATTGCATGGCCACTTCAATACTGATATTATCTTCAGTTCCTTCAACATAAATAATATCATCATGTAAAGGCTGTTTATTTTTATTTAACATTTCCACATATTCAACGATACCACCATTGTAACAGAAAACATCTTTTTTATCGGGTACTCGTTCATCGATAAGAGTTATGCGTAAACCTTTATTTAAAAAGGCAAGTTCTCTTAGACGGGTAGCAAGGGTATCATAATTAAATTCAGTGGTTTCTTTAAAAATGGTAGGATCGGCTTTAAATGTGACAGTAGTACCAGTTCGATCTTGAGCACATTTTTCGATTACTTTCATAGGTTCACAAGGATGGCCACCATTTTCAAAACGTTCAAAGTGGACTTCACCATCCCGGTAAACCCTGACTTCTAGCCAAGATGATAAGGCATTTACAACGCTTGCGCCAACACCATGAAGACCGCCACTTACTTTATAGCCGCCGCCGCCAAATTTACCACCAGCATGTAAGATAGTAAAAATTGTTTCAATGGTCGATAAACCAGTTTTTTCATTGATACCAGTGGGCATACCCCGACCATCATCTTTTACAGAGACAGAATTATCTTTGTGAACAACAACTTCAATATCATCACAAAAACCGGCAAGAGCTTCATCGACAGCATTGTCAACAATCTCCCAAACGAGGTGATGTAAGCCTTTTTCACTGGTAGTACCAATATACATTCCCGGGCGTTTGCGAACAGCTTCAAGACCTTCAAGAACTTGAATATCACTATCTGTATAATTATTTTCCATTTGTTTACTCCTCCTTAACTGTACCATTTACAACATGGAAGATCCGAGATTGGGCTAATAAATCAGGATTTACCGAGGCAATCTCAGTAGTTGTTATAAATGTTTGTAAATTTTCATCAATTAATTTAATAATATTATTAATCTTTTCTTGGTCTAATTCACTAAATAAATCATCGAGAATTAAAATAGGATTTCGATTTAGGCTTTCTTTAATATTCTTAATTTCAGCCAGTTTAAAAGCAATCACACTATTTTTTTGTTCCCCAACACTGGAATAGATTTTAACTATTTCATTATCGACGATAAATTCAATATCATCATGATGAGGACCAAAAAGAGTTTTACCCATAATTATTTCCCGGGAAATATTTTTTTGATACATTTTTAGTAAATTTTCTTTAGTTTTTCCTTTAAATTCACTCTTATAATTCACTGATAATGTACCTTTTTTAGTAATCTTAAAATAAATATCCGAGATATACTTATTGATATTGTTAATAAATTCATCTCTTATTAACATAATTTTTAAACCACAGGTAATTAATTCTTCAGTTAGAATATTTAAGAAAGGATTAGAACCAAGATTTTTTTTACTTAAAGCTTTTAAATAAGCATTTCGTTGTTTTAAGATCTTATTATAATTATTAAGATATAAAACATATTCTTTACTTAAATTAGAAATTTCAATATTTAAGAGCTTTCTTCGAGTCATAGGAGTATCTTTAATTATTTTTAAATCATCAGGATTAAATAAAACAACATTAATTCTTGTAATATAATCACTTAGTTTAGATATTTTATTACTATCAATTTTTATTCTTTTACCGGTATCACTGATAATTAGTTTATAGGTATTTAAAATATTATCTTTAATTAAACCTTCAATTTTGGCAATGTTTTTACCTTTTTTGATAACAACATCATCAGAACCTAAACGAAAGGTTTTCGTTAAAGCTAGCATATAGATTGCTTCAATAATATTAGTCTTTCCCATACCATTTTGACCATAAATAATATTAGTAGTGGGGCTAAATTTAATTTCAAGTGATTCATAATTTCGAAAATTTAACAATTTTAAACTACAAATTTCCATTTTTCGCCCCTACTTTGTCTAATTTTAATTTTATAGGTAGATACGTACTCCTATACCTAGAAATATTATATCATAAAAAAATACCTTTTTAAAGGTATTTTTGATTATTTCGGCCTCTTAAAATTGATTCTAAACGAGTAGCGCGCATTAGTTGTTTATCAAAAATAGAATAACTGACAGGAATATCTATTTTCTGGTTGTTGGTAAACTCAATTTGAACATAATTTTTAGCGCTCGGATAATAATTTAATATATGACTTAGTACTAACCACGAACAATTGGGATTACGAATAGAATGAGTTGGTATTAAAATAATATTTTCTTGTTCATTTAAAATTATAGGTGGTTTATAATTTGTACCAAGTAAATAAGCACTACCTTGTTGTCGGCCTTGTAAACTTGAACCATAATGATAACAATTAGAATTAATAATAGATGTAATAGTTTCTTTGATATTTAAAACTTTATCTTCTTCAATAATTTTAGTTAAATTACCATTAGAAATTATTGCACAAGTTTTATTATTAATTTTATAGGCCATAATTTTGCCCCCTTTCAATTAAGTCTATGTTATATCACATTTAAAGGGCAAAATTTGTCGAACGGTGTCGGGTAGCACTATTTTTTAGATTTTTTTTTACAAATTTAGCGAAAATTGGGCTTTTTTTACTATTTTTTATGTTGATAAATCCCTAATTATACACATTTTTAATAAGTTTTGATTGGTAAAATTAATTGAATTAAGGACTCGTCTGTTAAAGATTTGATAATTAATGGTTTGACATCACTATTTAAGAGAAGTAAAATTTCATCCTCTTGCATAGTTTTAATAGCTTCCAGCATATATTTAGATGAGAAAGATATTTCTAATTTCTCTTTGTTGTTAGTTTCCACGATTAATTGTTCCTCAACTTTTCCTATTTCGGAAGCATAAGAATTAATAACCATTTTGGTATTTTCAAGTGTCATTTTGACAATATTTTTATCTTTACCTAACGTTAATAAAGCAGCACGATCAATCGCGTCATTAAAATCTCTTTTATTTACTTTAATAATATAAGCAAATTCACTAGGAATTAAATTAGAAGTATTAGGGTAATTATCACTTAAAAGATTACTTTGGAAATTAACATTTTTATACTTAAATAAGACTTTATTATTAAAGATATGAATTTCAACATCGGATTCGTCTGTAAGAATTTTTTCTAATTCCATAATATTTTTACCAGGAATAACTATTTCCACATCTTTTTCAACTGGACTAGATAATTTAATATTTTTCTTGGCAAGACGGTAAGAATCGGTGGCAACTACTTCTAAATCATCTTTGATAAATTTAAAATTAACACCAGTTAGAATAGGACGTAATTCTTGATTAGAAATAGCAAAAACTGTTTGATTAATAATAGTTTTAAAGATATCACCTTTAATAATAATAGGATCTTTATTAACTTCTAATTTAACATCAGGATAATCATTAATATCAAGACAATTTAAATTATATTGGTTATTATCGGTATAGATTTTGATTTTTAGACCATCTATTACTTCAAAGTTAATAATATCACTAGGCATTTTACGAACAATATCTAAGATATATTTACTTTGAATAATTATGCCTCCAAGATTTTGGACTTGTTTAATTTCTTTAGATTCGATTAAGACTTTAATAGTTAATTCCGAGTCACTGGCTGTTAAATATAAACCTTCATTAGTTAATTCAAATTTAATACCATTTAGAACGGGGATAACATTTTTAGTAGAAATTGCTCTTATGACATTATTTAACCCTTCTAAGATAACATTTTTTTCAATTGTGAATTTCATATATATTCCTTCTTTCTAATTATTATATTATTTATTATGCTGTTAATAAAGTTTGTAAGTTAATTTTTCCTTTTAAATAAAGGAGATTTGCAATTTTAAATTGTTTATAAGTGTTATTTTATACACATTATTTTAAGAGATTATCTACAATTTTGATTTTATTTCTTTAATCGTCCTTTCTAGTTCGGCATTCGTGGTAAGTTCTTTTTCGATTTTATCACAAGCAAATATGACTGTGGAATGGTCACGTCCACCAAATTCTAAGCCGATTCGTGGAAAAGTCTCATCGGTTTCAATTCGGCATAAATACATGGCCAGTTGCCTTGGATGAGCCACTTTATTATTTCTTTTTTTACCTTTTAAATCATCAACAGTTATATTATAATGATCGGCAACGGCTTTTTGAATTTTCGTAATATTATTGTTAGAATAAATGTTTTTATTAACAAAATCTTTTAGAGCTTCCACCGTGAATTCTAAATCAATGACTTTTGGAACAATCATCGCGGTGTAAGCCATTAAACGATTAATGGCACCTTCAAGAAATCGGACATCATTTTGACAAGCATTAGCTATATATTCAATACTTTCTTCTTTGATGAGATTAGCTAGACTGGTGTTTTCAATCTTTTTTTTGATAATCCGACATCGTAAATCAAAATCGGGTGGGAAAATATCTACTGGTAGGCCCCACATAAATCGGGAGCGAAGACGCTCCTCTAAGATTTTTAAATCATCAGGAGAACGATCGGAACTGATAATGATTTGTTTATTAGATTGATGTAAGTAATTAAAAGTATTAAAGAATTCTTGTTGGGTTTTTTCCGCCCCGACTAAATATTGGATATCATCTATTATTAAAACATCAACATTTCGATATTTATTTTTAAAATCGGCCGCATATTCTAAAGTGTTTTTATTATCGGGATTAGCAATATTGGTATATTCAGTCATAAATTCATCGCAAGTACAATAAAGAACTTTCCGATTAGAGCTACTTACAATATAATTACCAATCGCATGCATAAGGTGAGTTTTACCTAAACCACTTTTACCATAAATAAATAAAGGATTATGGATACGACCGGGAGCTTCGGCGACAGCCATCGCCGCCACTTTGGCTAAACGATTTGTGTCCCCGACAACAAAGTTATCAAAATTAAGATTAGGATCAAGATTAGTTTTAAAATCATTGTTTGGGATATTTTCTTCAATGCTAACAGTTTTATTAATATTTTCGGTTATTTCTTCTTTTAAAATGAAATCAATATCATAATCAATATTAGTTATGTTAGATAAAGTTTTACTAATTAATCCATAGTAGTTATCACCAAGCATACGTTTATGAATCTCCATAGGAACTTCAAAAGTTATCGAGGTGCTTTTTAAATCAAAGATTTTTAAGTCATTAAACCAGGCTGTAAAAGAAGCTGGATTTAATTCTGTTTTAATATTTTCCAGAAATTTTGTTAAGAGTTCTTCTTTGTCCAAAAAACCTCACCCCGCAGTCTTAATGTTTTCGTATGATTATTGTATCGCAAAAATGGCAAGAAGAAAAGCTAAAAATAGGAAAAAAATTAAAATGTTGATAATTTAATAGTTATACACACGATTACCTTAGGTTTTAGGGGATATGAAAAATGTATTAACACTATAAACAATTGCTAACAATGAAGAATTAACAATTAACAGTGAAAAAATTGGTGGTAAAAGTTAAAAATGTTAATTAATTTAAAAAATAGATGATTTGCTAAGAAAAACATTTAGAAAAGCAATTTTGGTTAGATGTTGATAAGTAGGATGTTATTCACAAAAACTGGCAAAAATGGTGTTGACAAGATATGCCGGGAAAAGTTTTTGGAAAAAGTAGAATGTTTATAAGATGGTTAGAAAAAAAATTATCCACATTATCCACAATAAAATGTTGATAACTTTGATTTGTTAACACTTTTTGTGTAAAGCTTATGCTTTGATGTTTTAGTTTATTGTTGTTATATATAAGGATAAAATATAGAGATAATGATGAAGTGGTAGTGCTAAAACTAATTCTTAATTTTGACTTTGAGAGGATTATATGGTATAATTTAATTATCAGGAAGGGTTTCAAATGAGTGATGATGATTATAATAAGCTGTGTACTTGTTTGATGGTAAATAAAATAAGTGCCCAACATTTTAATATTCTTTATGATTTTGTAGGGAAACTTACGAGAAATTATGCACATGGTTTAGAAGTGATGGATGGTAAAAAGCTCCTATTTTTAGGGAGAATGCTTAAAACAGTGCGAGTAAAACCGGCCCAAAATTATCTAGTAGATCAAAACATAAAATTGAGATTACTTAGTTTAGATAAAGTTCTAAGAGAAATAGAAGATTTAATTGTATTAAATTCCGAAAATGAATTAGTTAGGAGAAAATAATTAGCTTATTTTAGGAAAGCACGTTTGAAAGCGCTAAAAAGCCTTGACTAATCGGGGATAAAATATTATAATTAAAATACTTGAAATTTTTAAGGAGGTGGAGTTCATGAAGAGAACATATCAACCAAATAATCGTAAAAAAGCTAAGAAACATGGATTTTTTGCTCGAAAAGAGTCTAATGTATTAAGTAGTCGCCGGAAGAAAGGTCGTAAAGTATTAGCTAGATAACCACTTTTTTTAGGGTGGTCTTTTTTTTGAAAGTAAAGTGAACAGATTTGAAAAAATACGAAATTGTAAAAAAAAATATAGATTTTAATGATATTATTAAAAATGGTAATTTTAGAAAATCGCCATATTATTATATATATTATAAGGATACATATAAAGATAAGGAAGATAATATTCCGAAATTTGGTTTAGCGGTTTCTAAGAGTATTGGTAAAGCTGTAGTAAGAAATAAAATAAAAAGACAATTAAGAGTAATTATTGATAATAATAAAAAGTTGTTTCAAAATAATAGAAATTATATTATAATGGTAAGGAAAGATATTTTAAATATTAGTTTTCATGATATGGAAAAACAATTGATAAATTTAATGCAGAAAGGAACTAAAAATGAAAAAAATTAAAATAGGTATTGTTGTATTAGTTTTACTTTTAGTAACTGGTTGTGGAAATAGTAATTATATTTTAGATAATAAAAAACCAGTAGAAAATGAAGCAACGGGACAAGTATTACAAAGAGATATTTTATGTAGGCCAGAAGACAAAGAACTAGATGAGTTATATACAAAATATAAGGATCAAACTAAGATAGCATATGATAAATTACCAAAGTGTGCCGATTTTAAATTAAATAGTAATAAATCATCAGGTATTTGGGAAGGAATATTTGTTAAACCTTTAGCGTTTATTATTTTAAAATTAGGTTATTTATTAAATAGTTTTGGTTCATCAGTAATATTAATTGGGTTATTAATTAGATTAATTTTAATGCCAATATCAAGAAAAACAATGAAACAATCAGAAAATATGAAAAAAGCACAACCAGAGTTAGCAAGAATAGAAAAGAAATATCAGAATAGAACAGATAATGAAGCAATGCTGCAAAAATCGCAAGAAATGATGTTAGTTTATAAAAAATATAATATTAGTCCTTTTGGTAGTTGTTTGCTAGCCTTTATTCAACTTCCTTTATTCTTTGCATTCTTACAAGCAATAAATAGAACCCCAGCGATATTCGAGGATAAGTTTTTAGGTCTTACTTTAGGTAAAACGCCAATCGTGGGACTTTTAGAGTATCATGAGTGGGCTTATATAATGATAATTTTA
>CANQBY010000053.1 GCA_947589695.1 uncultured Bacilli bacterium | reverse complement strand
GCACCCACTACTGCAACCAGCAGCGTGGCTACCGCGATTACTGTTAATAAGACTGTGTTTTTATTTATATAATTTATTAAAATAAAATATTGACATATGTATAAACATTGTATATACTATAAATAGATCGGAGATGTTATTAAATGGAAGTAAGACTTCAAAAGTGGGGTAATTCTGATGGAATCAGAATACCTAGTAGTATATTAAAATCTTTAAATTTAAAAACAAATGACAAAATGGAAATAAAATATGAAGAAGATAAAATAATTATATCTAGACCTAAAAAAGAAAAAATATCTCTTGCTGATAAATTTGCCAATTATAAAGGAAGCAATTTAGCAAAAGAATATACTTGGGATGAAGCAAAGGGAAAAGAAATATGGTAAAAAAATATATTCCAAGTCAAGGTGATATTGTTTTTATAGATTTTGATCCTACTAAAGGACATGAGCAAAAGGGATATAGACCAGCAGTAGTAATTTCAAATGATGTTTTCAATAAAAATACTAAGATGGTTATAGTATGTCCTATAACATCTAACGAAAAAGAATTTCCTACTCATTACAATCTAAAAAATTCTAAAAAAGTTAAAGGTTCAGTTTTATGTGAACACATTAGAAGTATAGATTATGAGATTAGAAAACTAAAATATGTTGAAAAAGCTACTAATGAAGATTTTGAAAATATTAAAAATTTATTAGACGCATGTTTATAAATTTTTAAAAAATTTTTATAAAAACTAAAAAAACTATCGCATAATCGATAGTTCTAAATTTAATTTATTGCTCTTCATATAAAGTTGCTGCTGGCTTACCATCAAGAGATAAATTTACTTGAATAAGTTTATTTTGATCGTTGGTTTGTGGCTTATTTTCATTAGGATATTTAACAACTAAGTAATAATATTTAGCTTTTTTATCTTTAGTGTTAATAACTCTTTTTGATAATTCACCATCATCTTTATTGTATTCACCAGTTTCGTCAGTTGCTGTATCTTTTGTGATGGTTCTCTTCCCATCATTACTTTGATCACGTTCTTCTTCATAATGCAATAATTTACCAGAGGCAATCTTAGTGGAACCCATACCAGCTAATTTAGAAGTTATAGCTGATGCGCTACAACCTTTGTCAGTTGCCTCGTTCTCTCCTTCGGTAGCGATGTCTGAATACCAAAATCTAGTTTCACCACTAGCGTCGTCTTTCTTCTCGATTAACTTGCAAATCGTTGTCTCTTCAGCATTTAATTCAACCTTATTAGCTTCTTCAACCATGTAAAGTTCCCATTCCAAATCTGTTTGGGTCTTATTAATATATTCAATTTTTAAATTAAATGTTGCTTGATATTCATGGCTTACATCATCCTCATTAGTCTTAGCTATAGAAGCTTTCGCACCATAAACACCTATTCCACCTGGATAACTTAATAACTCAAATCTTTCTTCTTCACCAGCGAACGTTATAGTAGCACCTTTTACTTCGGTGGTATTAACACTCGTACTCGGCGCGTCACCGGCTGTTGTACTCGTCGCAGTGAAATACGCAAAAGTAGCACCCACTACTGCAACCAGCAGCGTGGCTACCGCGATTACTGTTAATAAGACTGTGTTTTTATATTTAAATAATATTTAATAAAATATTTAATGAATCAAATAATTCTTGATATTTAATATTGAAAGTATATGGAGTATTTTTCTGATAATTATTCCATAATGTATTTAAATTACTATCATTTTTAATATCATCTATTAACTTAACTGTTTCTTCTTTATTAAATTCTGTTTCTCTTTTTTGAAAAGTATTTTTAATAGCTAATTTTAAATTGTTGATATTTATTTTATTCATATTATTATTTATTAAAATGTGAATATCATAAAAATCTTTCATTCTGGTATTAAATAATCCACGAGATACGATAGTTTGAAACTTTTCAGCAATTATAGTTTCTAAAGTATAAGCAAATATAGGAATATTTTCATTAGAAAAAATACAATTATAATTATATTCAATTTCTCTAGGAGTTATTTTATCTCCTGTTGTAAGTTCAATGAATAAATAAACTTTTAAATTTTCAAATTTAGCTAAAACATTTATTTTAAAACCACCATATTCATCTTCTAATCTAATATCTTTAATATCAATAATTTCAAAAGTAATATTATCATGAATATTAATGTTTAATATTTCATTAAATATTTTTAAAATATTATCTTTATTTAAAGGAATACTTTTTAAAGTAGCATCCATATCTCTAGTTGCTCGTTCATCATTACCAATAATAGACGATAATAACAAACCTCCCTTTAAAATAATATTATGTTTATATTTACTTTTACTAATTCTTTTTAAAATTTGTTCAAAGAAAAACATCTGATATAGTTGGCCGGATAATGCACTATTTCCTTGAGCTTTTTTAGATATAATATTTTTAACATTTATAGCTTTAATCATAATAATACCTTTAAATATTCTTTCACTTTCTTTTCTATTTTCATTTTTTTAGCATATTTTATTAATTTATTTAAATCTTTATCTTTTAATTTGATATAATTTTTTAATGCTTCAGAAAAAATTTCGGAATCTATATTATTTTTAATAATATCACAAATAGTTTTTTCAATATTATAAACTTTTATTTTAGTTCCAAAGGGACTATCTATTTCTTCAACTCCTAAATTATGAAGGTCTTTCTTAACATAGTTGATTATAATATTTTTATCTTTTTGAAGGGATCCACTGTAGCCATAGGGTAGAGTAACATTAAAAAGTAATGGTGTTCTATTTATTAGATTGTGAAGATATAAAGCAGTATTTAAAGAAAAAATTACATTTTTACTTTTCATAGAAATAATATAATATTCATCAGGAATATAATCTTTTAAGCCATAATACCCCCTAGATAATCTAATTATTTTTTTATCTTTAACTAAATTAGTTAAAAACATTTTATTAATATTATTATCTACAATTTCTTTAGTAGTAATATAACCTCCATTATTTTTAATTAAATTTAAAATTTTTTCATAGTTAGTCATTTTTATAGTTTCCTTTCTAACTTAGATTTTAGCATTTTTAAGTTTAAAAGTAAATATAAAGATATTAAAAAAATTATCTAAAAACCTAGATAGTTTAATTTTGACTTGTCACTGTATTTTGGGCTGCAACTTTTGCAGATCCATCAGTCACCTTTAAAGTAACTTGTATATCTGGGGTATCTTCTTCCCCTGTGCTTTGTTGTTGCTCACTAGTTTTATTTGGATATTGTACGACTAAATAATAGAATTTACTAACAGAAATTCCAGACGTTAAAGATAATTCCCTGTCTTTCAAATTATTAGCTTCTCCACCTTCAGGATCACATAACAAGCCAGTACATGTTGCAGGTTCAACTGTTTCAACTTTTCCGCCAGCACTAGCTGAAGTTTCACCATTAATAGTTGATGATGAGTCAGTGTTCTTAGTAAAAGTACCATAGGCTAGCATAGTTGTACTACTTAATGATGATTTCTGAGTGGCATCTAAAGTACAACTTGTTGTCGTTTCCTTTTTACCATCGTCATTATACCAATAACGAGTTTTTCCTGGCTCGGTTTTTGCGTCTCTTACTAATTTACATTTTGGATCTAAATTATCTTCTAATCCATTACCTTCAACCATATATAAAGCCCAAATCAAATCAGTATCAGTGTTATTGATATAATCGATTTGCAAATCAAAGGTCAAATCATACTTATTTTCATCAGAAACTTCTTTAGCTAATTTGGCTTCCGATCCAAATACTGCTAAGCCTCCAGGAAAATTTAAATAACTATGATTTAAACTCTTACCACTAAAAGTAAATGTTGTATTACCAAGTTTAGTTGTTGTTATTTCGCCTGTTCCAGAACCACCTATGTCGCTCGCGGTATTACTTGCAGTGAAATACGCAAAAGTAGCACCCACTACTGCAACCAGCAGCGTGGCTACCGCGATTACTGTTAATAAGACTGTGTTTTTATATTTAAATATTTATAATTAGATTAATAGAAATATTTATAAAATTTCACTATGACTTCCAGTAGATACTAATACTAATACTAGATTATTATCAATATATTTATATATAAGTAACCAATCAGGTTTTATATGACATTCACTACAATTTTTATAAGTTTTATCATTAATTAAATAATGATTTTTATATTTAGGCTCTAACTCTTCTTTATTTGCAAGTTTAGTAATTATTTCAAGTAACAAAGTTATATCTTTTCCTTGCTTTAAAATTTTTTTTAAATCACTTTTAAATTTTGTAGTATAATCAATTTTACATTTAGTCTTTAAATCAAGATTAATCATCTATTATTGACCTCAACATTTCATTAGCATTATCATATCCTTTTCTTTTACCAGATTTATGTTCTTTTTCAATTGTAATAGTTTCTTTTAGTGCTTCATCTAATTCTGTAGGTAAAGAGATTTCAAAAGGAATAGCCTTCTTTTTTATTACTTGTTTTAATGACATATTTATAAAAGTAGTCATGTTTAAGCCTAATTCTTTTAATATATTAGTAGCTTCAATCTTATCTTTAGGATTAACATGTACATTTATAACGCCATTGGTCATACTTTCCATATAAGCACCTCTTTTCTATATAAAATATAACATATTTTTAAAATAATTTCAATCTATAATCTATCTATTATGTGTATATTGTATATATTTATTATATGCAATATTATTTTTTATAAACATGAAAAAACTATCAATTAAGATAGTTTCAATTTTCCTGTTGTTCCTTACTCTTGAGATCCTTGTGCTCCAGCAGCTGTCACTTTTGGAGATCCAGCTTTTACTTTTAAGTTTACGCTTATCTTACTTCCTTCATCTTCACTTTGATCGTCTTTATTAGGATATTGAACGACAAGGTAATAAGACTTATTAGGCGTAGTACTAGTATTTAATGTTCTTCCTTTGAGAGGATTTTCGTTTGTCCCACTTGGATTACATAATTCTGAATCACATGTAACAAGTGACGTTTCATTTCCTTCTATTTCAGCATTAGTTTTACCAATTTGCGCATCATCACCAATGCTTTGTTTAGAATCAGTATGTGCGAATTTTCCATAGGCAACCATAGTTGTATTTTGAAGAATTGCTTTTTGCTGTTGAGTTAAGGTACAACTCTTTCCGTTATCCGCAACTCCATCGCCTCCTGTATCTCCATACCAAAATTGTGTGCTAGTAGCATCAACTTTTGTATTAATTTTACAATCAGGATCTAGAGAATCATCTAAAGATTCAGACTCTACCATGTATAAAGCCCAATATAAATCTGTTTGGGTTTCATTTTCATACTCGATTTCCAAATCAAATTTTAAATCGTAATTGGTGTTTTCGTCTGTACCATCTCCGGATTTCTCAAAACTTGCCTTTGAGCCAAATACTGCTAGTCCTCCAGGATAATCTAAATAGCTTTTCGTTAAACTATTTCCTTCAAACGTGAAGGTTGTATCTCCAAGTTTAGTTGTAGTAACTTCGCCAGTGCCGGCACCACTGATACTATCTGCACTATTACTTGCAGTGAAATACGCAAAAGTAGCACCCACTACTGCAACCAGCAGCGTGGCTACCGCGATTACTGTTAATAAGACTGTGTTTTTATTTATATATTTATAAATTATTTAATTTATAAATTAAAATTCTATTACGCAAAAATAAAAAAATTGCAAAATTGCGGAATAGATGATATAATGATATTGGTGATAAAATATGAAATTAATAGTTAGAGAAACGTATTTAAATTCAATAATTAATGTTATTGGTACTCCAGATATTAAAATTATTATAGGTGTAAGACGTAGTGGTAAATCAAAATTATTAGAAGCTTTTAAAAAATATATCGAGAATAATATTAGTAATGTTAATATTATTCATATAAATTTTAATACATCTATATATGATAAATTAAAAGATTATAATGATTTATATAATTATATTGAAGAAAAATATATACCTAAAAAAAAGAACTTTGTTTTAATTGATGAAGTTCAAATGTGTAATGGTTTTGAAAAAGCTTTAAATTGGATACATGCTGAAGAAAAATTTGATATATATGTAACTGGTTCTAATGCATTTTTATTATCTAGTGATTTAGCTACTTTATTTACTGGTAGAACATTTAAAATTGAAATGTATCCTTTTTCATTTAAAGAATTTATAAAATATTATAATTATAAAGATATAGATGATGCTTTTAATAAATATGTTTTAGAAGGAGGATTACCTGGTTCATACTTATATAAAAATATAGAAGAAAAATATAATTATATAGCTGATGTATATAATACTCTTATAGTAAGAGATATAAATCAAAAATATAAAATTAGAAATAAACTTCTTATGGATTCTTTAAGTGATTTTTTAATGGATAATATATCTAATTTAACTTCAATAAGAAATATTGCCAAAGCTATTTCTAATAAAAATGAAACCATTACAGATAAAACAAGTAATAATTATATTAAATATTTATGTAATGCTTTTGCATTTTATAAAGTAAGAAGATATGATATTCAAGGTAAAAAATATTTATCTAGTCAAGATAAATATTATTTAGTAGATCATTCTTTTAAATATGCTAAGTTAGGAACTAAAAATATAAATTATGGTAGAGTATATGAAAATATTGTTGCAATAGAACTTTTTAGAAGAGGTTATGAAATATATGTTGGAGTTTTAAGAAATAAAGAAATAGATTTTGTTGCATTAAAAAGAAATGAAAAAATATATATTCAAGTTGCAGATGATATAAGTAATGAAGAGACATTTAAAAGAGAAGTAAATCCTTTATTACAAATAAAAGACGCCTATCCAAAAATAATAATCGCAAGAACAAAACATGAAACATATCAACATGAAGGTATTCAAATAATTGATATAGCAAATTGGCTTGATAATTAGCTACTAAAAAAATATTAGTGGTTTTTTGTCAAATAAAAACTATCAATTAAGATAGCTTTTACTAATTATTATTTTGTTGTTTGACTTCCTTGTGCACCATTCGCTACAACTTTTATAGTTTCACTATTTACGCCTAAATTTACACTAATTGGCTTGTTTTCATCTGTGCTTGATTGATCAGAAGGCTTGTTTGGATATTGAACAACTAAATAATAAGTTTTGGTTTTACTAGCATCCTCGCTCGTACTCAAAGTTCTTCCAGTAAGCGGTTTATTGTTTTCTGCATTTGGACTACATAATTCTTCTTGACATGTTTTAGGTGATGTTTCATTTCCAACTGGTTCGCTAGTTGATACTTCAGAAGAGGTATCTATTTTTTTCTTCCCTTCTTGCCCTTTTTTAAATGTTCCATAAGCAATCATAGTTGTTTGTTGAAGAGTTTCCTTCTGGGTTGAAGTTAGAGTACAACTTTTAGTCTCATCAGTAGCCTCATCGTCTTGATTTGCATACCAAAAATGTGTACCATCAGCTCCAACATTAGTTTTTATCTTACATTCTGGATCTAAACTAGGATCTAAATTGTCGTTTTCAACCATGTAAAGTGCCCAATATAAATCTGTTTGGGTTTGATTTTCATACTCTATTTCTAAATCAAAATTTACAGTATAGTTATTTTTATCATTGCCACTTTTCACTAATGTTGCTTTAGAACCAAATACTGCAAGTCCTCCTGGGTAATCAAGATAACTCTTATCTAGACTTTTACCTTGAAAAGTGAAAGTTGTATCGCCTAATTGTGCAGTTGTAACATCACCAGTATTGGCACCTGTTATTGTACCATTTTCATTTGTCGCAGTGAAATACGCAAAAGTAGCACCCACTACTGCAACCAGCAGCGTGGCTACCGCGATTACTGTTAATAAGA
>CANQBY010000052.1 GCA_947589695.1 uncultured Bacilli bacterium | reverse complement strand
TGGGGGAGCTTCCTACAGTGGTTTTAGTGTTGATGATATTGATTTAAGTGCTATTTTTGATGATTTATTCGGCAGTGGTAATTTCTCAGGAGGCTTTACTTCCAACTTTACCAATTTTGGTGGTCGGCGTTCTAACTCTAATCGTCCCCGCAAAGGTGAAGATAGTTTGGTGGTAATTAATTTAACTTTTGAAGAAGCCGTCTTTGGTTGCAAAAAAGCTATTAATATTGACTTAAACGAAGAATGCCCTAAATGTCATGGAACTGGTGGCTTTAAAGAAACTACTTGTAAATCCTGTGGGGGGCGTGGCTCTATTTTAAGTGAACAAAGAACTATTTTTGGGGTTTTCCAAAGTGAGACTACTTGTCCCAAATGTGGTGGTTCTGGCCATGTCTTTGAAGAAGTTTGTCCAAGTTGTTCTGGTCGCGGCCAAACTCGTACTAAAAAAGAAATTGAAGTTACTATTCCGGAAGGTGTTGATACTGGCTATCAACTTCGGATCTCTGGTAAAGGCTCTTCTGGTATCAATGGTGGTCCTAATGGCGATATCTATTTAGAATTCAAAGTAAAACCTCATGAATTATTCGAGCGGAAAGAAGAAGACATTTATCTGCATGTTCCTCTAACTATCACGGAAGCTCTCTTAGGTTGTAAAAAAGAAATCCCAACCTTAACGGGTAATGTTTACTTAGAAGTTAAACCGGGCACTATGAGTAATGACAAAGTTAAATTAAAAAATAAAGGTGTTAAAAAGATTAATGCTTTAGGTCGTGGGAATATGTATGTTATTTATGATGTCTATATTCCCGATAAACTTACTATGACTCAAAAGAAATTAATAAAAGAACTTGCCGAGACTAAATTAGATGATAGTCCTATCTTTAAAAATTTTAATAAATATTTATAAGCGTCTTTAAGATGCTTTTTTTTGAAAAATAATGTCAAAAATATCCTAAAGTTTTCAAATCTATTTGACAATTAAAAAAAATATTTATATACTAAAAAAAAGGGGCAGTATTATGCAAAAAAAATATAAAAATATTCTTTCCTTTATCGCTATCTTATTATTAGTTTGTATAGTAATAGGAGTTCTTTATTTATTTTATGAAAAAGTAACTGATGATGACTATGATGTTTCAGTCGTGGGTGAGTTATCTATTAATTATCTTCAAGGCTCTCATGTCACTCAAAATAATACTTATACTTTTTCTATCACCAATAATGGTTCTAATGATATCTATTATGAAATATTAATCAATAATTTAAAAAACTATGAAAAACAAGTTAAATATACTTTAAAATCTTCTGAAGCAAGTCTTAATATTAGTGAAAATAATTTAGATACGAGTACTAATATTTTAGCAACTTCTCTTTTAATACCTAAAAATACTACTCAAAACTTTACTTTAAATTTAACTCATAATAAAATGACTTCTTTTGATTTAGTTATTAAAAAAATTATTGATTCTAAAGAATATTTTTATGCTACTATTTTAAACAATAATAAACCTGTTAAAAATCCGACTACCATCGTAGGTAAAGATTTAGGTACTACAAGTGAAGGCTTAATTGAAAGTTATGATGATTATGGTCTAACTTATTATTTCCGGGGTGCCATTACTAATAACTATGTTAATTTCGCGGATAACCTCTGGCGAATTGTCCGGATTAATGGTGATGGGACAGTAAAAATAGTTTTAAATGGAGTGTCTTCTGAATTATCTAGTTATCATAGTGAGCTAAGTTCTTCTGAAGATTTACCTAATACTAGTCTTTATGAATCATTAAATGCTTATTATAGTACTTATCTTCAGAACTATGATGATTTTATTGCCAGTACTAAATACTGTTCTGATAACTTAAATACAACTTCTGATAGTAATAAAACTTATAATGCTTTTGCCCGTTTAGTTACTAATAATATTCCTAGTTTTAATTGCTTAAGTACACCATTTACAAGTAAAATAGGCTTACTTACCGCGGATGAAGTCATGTATGCGGGTGCTAATTTCTTAAATGATAATAAAGATTATTATTTATATAATTCGCAAATTGAAAATGTTTGGTGGACTTCTACTTTAGCTTCCGCCACTTCTACAGAATTTTATCCTTTTGTAGTTGATCAAAATGGTAAACTTCTTTATAATGTAAGTGGTACTTTATTCCGTAGTGTCCGGCCTTCGATTACTTTAAATCGGGAAGTTATGATGAGTGGTGATGGAACTATCGATAATCCTTATACTCTAACAACAGCAGAATAAATGTAAAATGTTCGCCAAATATCTGTAAATACTTTAATAGGGCTTTAATCTTTGTTTATTTTCTGTTAAAATAAAAGTGTGGTGATCTAAATGAATATTTTATCCGATACAATTAGTTTTATCCAAAGTTTAAGTTTTATCGATATAATCTTTTTCTTTGCGGTCTTAGTTTTAATGTTATTAATAATTACTTTAATTTATTTTATTAAAGAAAATAATGAAGATGATTTAGAAGAAAATACTCCTCTAAGTAAGTTATCTTCATCCCAAGATGAGATATCTACTTTAAAAGAGATCACGGAAGCGCTATCTGAAGCTGAAGAACCAGCTCCCATTAATTTTTCTAAATATGAAGAAGAACAAGAAGAAAAAGCAATAATTAGTTATGAAGAATTATTAAACCATAAAAACGATTTTGCTCTAAATTACAGTGAAGAAGAAAATATCGCTGATGATTTAACAGTTAAAAAGGTAGATTTAGATCATTTACTAAATAAAGAAAATAAAAACACTTCTGAATTAAAAATGCCAGTCATGGTTATATCTTATGAAAAAGAAGAAGCTTTTTTAGAAGCTTTAAAAACCTTACAACAAAAATTAAATTAACTATTTAAGGGGGAATAATTATGAAATTTAAAATCATAACTTTAGGTTGTAAAGTAAATACTTATGAAAGTGAATATATTAAAGAACAACTCTTAAATAAGGGTTTTTTAAATACGGATGAAAACCCGGATATTATTATCATTAATACTTGTTCAGTTACTAATAATGCTGATAATAAATCTTTAAAAACGGTGCGCAAGTACCTAAGGGAAAATCCCAATTGTATCACCATTGTATGTGGTTGCAGTAGTGATAATAACCGGACCAAATATCAAAATATGGATATCGATATCTTACTGGGTAATAAAGAGAAAAGCAAGATTCCTGATCTTTTAGAAGCTTATATAGAAGATCATCAAAAATATACTTATTTTCCAGAAACTCGGGAATTACCTTTTGAAGATATGACCGTGGAAAAGTTTACTTCTCATACTCGGGCTTTTATTAAAATTCAAGATGGTTGCAATAATTTTTGTTCCTATTGTATTATTCCTTATGTTCGGGGAACCATTCGTTTTAAAAGCTTTGCTAAAATAATCGCCGAAGCTCAAGAATTAGTTAAAAACCATCATTATGAAATAGTCTTAACGGGTATTCATACCGGTTCTTATCATGATGGTGACCATGATTTAAGTGATGTTATAACTAAACTTGCTGAAATTCCCGAATTAAAACGGATTCGTTTATCTAGTATTGAAATAACTGAATTAGATGATAAATTCTTAAATGTTTTAAAAACTACTCCTAAATTATGTAATCATCTGCATATTCCCTTGCAAAGTGGCACGGATAAAATCTTAGCCAAAATGAATCGTAAATATGATACAACTTATTTTCAAAATAAAATTGCAACTATCCGAAGTATTCGTCCTGATATTTCTCTAACGACGGACGCGATCGTGGGTCATCCTTATGAAACTGATGAGGATTTTAAGGAATATCTGAAGTTTTGTGAATCCTTAAAGTTTAGTAAAATTCATGTTTTCCCTTATTCGAAAAGAGATGGTACTGCTTCCTCTCGTATGCCGGATGTTGATGGTAAAGTAAAAAAGATGCGGGCTCATATGCTTCTTGACTTATCTACAAAATTAGAGGAAGCTTATGCGAAAGAGTTTTTAAATCAAGAGGTGGAGGTTTTAACGGAAGAATACGAAGATGGTTATGTTGTTGGTCATACTTCTAATTATTTAAAAATTTATTTAAAAGGGGACTATCTATTAAATAGTTTCTATCGTTGTAAAATAACTTCGCTAAAAGATAATCAAATCTTTGGCGAGGTTATTGCTTGCACAAATTAGAAAAATAATTTATAATAATAAAGGTGATATAAAAATGGATGATTATAGTTTAACTAAAGAAGAACAAATCTTAAAAGAAGCCGCTTCTAAATTAGAAAAAGGTGAGATGGTTGAAGGTTCTCTAAAGAGTCTTACTGTTGAAGGTAAAATAGTTAATACTTATTTTACTTCTGATAAAAGTAATATACCTTTTCCCCTTAAAGCAACAGTTAATAATTTAGATGGTGCTACCTTTAATATTACAGGTAGTATCTATCCTGCGTCTTTTTCTAATGGTCAAAGAACTAAACTAAAAAAATCATTCTTTAAAACTTTTCATCGAATTATCAATATTGCTATACTTAATATCTCTGGGATTGGTAAAAGAATTTATTTTTATGATACCGAAGGTAAAGTCTACATTAAAGATAATGATAATAACATCTATTATGTCAATTCTGATAAAACTGGTTGTATGGATCAAGATGGTGATTATTTTGATTTTCTCCGGCGTAAAGAAGGGCATATGCTAGTTTATAATCCTTTAATTGATACTACTAATTTTGATTATTTATATATTACTAAAGATTTAGAACCAAAAGTTCCTGAAATTCCCGAAACCTTAGAACCTTTAACTACTAATCCTTTTAATCAAGAATCATCTTCTAGTAATAAAGTAATATATTTAGATGATTACCGCGACCAAGGCCCATCTCGTTAAAACCAATTAATTTAAGGAGTATCTATGAATTACATCAAAGGTAAAATAAGAAACATCATCTATCAAAATGCTGAAAGTGGCTATGTAGTCGCTATTTTTCGCGTTAAAGAAACTAATGATTCTAAAATGACCGAATATATCAATAAAACTGTCACTATTACGGGGGTCTTTTTAGATCTTAATTTAGAAGAAACCTATATTTTAAAAGGAAGTCCCTTAAAACATGAACGTTTTGGTTTCCAATATAAAGTAGATTCATATGAGAAAGAAGAACTGACGACCAAAGACGCTTTAATTGAGTTTTTTGGTAGTTCCTTAGTAAAAGGGTGTGGTAAACAAACTGCTACTAAAATCGTGGACGCTTTAGGTTTAGACGCGATTAAAAAAATTAAAGAAGATGAACATGTTTTACTTAACATTTCAGGTTTGAATGAAGCGAAAGCTAAAACTATCAGGGATTCTCTTCTTGCTTATTCCGATGCCGATGATACTTTAATTAAACTAAAAGAAATGGGCTTTTCCATTAATGAAGCTACCAAAATCTATAAAAAATATCAAGAAAAAACCAAATATATTATTGAAGCTAATTTATATGTTTTATGTGAAATTATGGATTTTAATAAAATCGATAATATTTATATCAAAAATCATGAAGCTCATGATGAGGTTCGCCTAAAAGCTTGTATCATTGAAAGTATGAAACGTCTTAGTGCTAACTCCGGCGATACTTATTATTATCAATCTGAAATTGTTGATAGCCTTAAAAAAGAATTTAATATTTTTATTGATGAAGATACTTTTGATAGTATGATTTATGCTTTAGAAGAAGAAAACAAGGTTATTACTAGTAAAGAAACTTATTATTTAAGAGAATATTTTGAAGCGGAAGAAGATATTACTGAAAACTTATATCATTTAAGCAATGATAATCCGACACCCTTTTATGATTTTGATACTTATATTAAAGAATTAGAAGCATCCTCTAATGTCCATTATAACGCCGATCAAAAACACGCGATCAAAGAAGCTTTAGAAAATAAAATAACTATTATTTCTGGTGGCCCTGGGACTGGTAAAACTACTATTATCAATGCAATTGTTAAGTTATATTCTAAAATTCATAATTTTACTTATATGGAAACAATGGCCAATATTGCTCTTTTAGCCCCCACCGGTCGCGCTAGTAAAAAAATGAGTATGTCCACTGGTCTTCCAGCTATGACTATTCATCGTTATTTAAAATGGAATAAAGATACGAATAGTTTTGGAGTTAATGAATATCATAAATCTCTAGAAAATTTAATTATTGTTGATGAAATGAGTATGATTGATCTTAATTTATTTGATGCTTTATTAAAAGGAATCAAAACCAATGTTAAATTAATTTTGGTGGGTGATGTTTTCCAACTTCCCTCAGTCGGTCCCGGTCTTGTTTTAAATGATTTAATTGAAAGTGATTTATTTACTTTTTGTCCTTTAGAAAAAATTTATCGGCAAAGTGAAAATTCTTATATTCCTTATCTTGCTTTAGAAATCAAAAAGAAAGATTTATCCGAAGATTTTACTTCTAAAAAAGATGATTATAACTTTTTAACTACGGAAAGTTCGAATATTAAAGAAATGATTAAAAAAATCTGTTTTATGAGTAAACAAAAGGGTTTAAATGAAAATGATATTCAAATTCTTGCTCCTATGTATAAAGGTGAAAATGGTATTGATAACTTAAATATCTTACTTCAAGAAATCTTTAATCCCAAAGATAATAAGAAAAATGAAATAACTATCGGTGAAATAACCTATCGGGAAAATGATAAAGTATTACAACTACAAAATAATCCTGATTGTAATGTTTTTAATGGTGATATTGGTTTTATTTCGAAAATAAATAATCATTCGATTATTATTGATTTTGAAGGTAATAAAGTGGAATATAAAAAAGAAGATATGAAAGAAATCAAACATGCTTATGCGATTACTATTCATAAATCCCAAGGTTCTGAATTTTCGCATGTTATCCTGCCTATAACTTCCAGTTATTATAAAATGCTTTATAATAAATTAATTTATACCGGTGTATCTCGTGCTAAAAAAAGTCTGGTTATTATTGGCGAACCTAAAAGCTTTATGATGGCCGTTAATAATGATTATGCTTCTACCCGTAAATCTACTTTAAAAGATAAATTACTGCATAAATTCTTAAATAATGTGCCATAATATAACTAGAGGTGGGAAAATATGAAAAAAATGATGACTTGTAGCTTACTTGCTATGGCCGCTGGCGCCGGTATGATGGCTTATGCTTTAAATAATGATAAAACTAAACATAAAACAGCCAAAATGATTAATAATGCCATGGATTTGGCTAATGATAAAATAAATATGATGCGCTAAAAAATATGCTAAGAATTCCTTAAAACTCTTTAATTTAATAAAAAGAAATAGCTTTAATTTAGTTATTTCTTTTTAATTTCGCTAAAAAGTAAAATACTATCCCATCTTTTATAAATTTGCGTCTTTTTTAAAATTATGTTATAATATCTCCTAAGTCAAAAATTTGTCGTAAAATTTTTGTCAAATATTATATAAAATATAGTAAAAATGTGTCTTTGATTATAAAATTATTTTAAGAAATACATATAGTATAGAAAAGGGGATTATCTATGAAATTAAAGTTTAAAAATTTATTAATAATAGTTGGTGTATTATTCTCTCTAAGTGGAATTATAATTTATAATATGCATTATGATAATACTACCATTATAAAAACTAATGCCAAGAAAAATTTAGCCAGTTTAGCGTATGATACTAATAACTTTGTTTATTTATCAGATATTTCTTATGATAAAGAAAACTCTTATGTTGAGCCTGGTAATTATTTTCATTTTGATAAAAGTGCCGCCGGTTCTCTTATCACTGTCAATATTGATAATGAACCTAAGTCTTTCTTAAAAGGGGTATCAGCTTGGGCTAGTTCTTGTTTAATTTATAATTTACAAGCTTATGATTATGATTATTTTACTGCTTATTTAGGAGTTGATCATGCTCAAGTATCTAATCAATATAATACTGGTTTAAAATTTGCTATTTATACCTCTAAAGATGGGGATACTTGGGATTTATACGAAGGTGATTACTTAAATAAAGTATTTACTGCTAGTTCTGAAGCAGTATTTGTTAAAGTCCCTTTAGAAGACGCTCAATATTTAAAATTACAAACTGATAAACGTGGTACTGATTGGTGGCACCATTGGTATGATGACGCGGTTTATGCTGATGCCAAACTAATCAAAGATGGTTATGATCCAGTCTTTAAAACTTATGATATTATAAGAGAAGTTAGTGATTA
>CANQBY010000051.1 GCA_947589695.1 uncultured Bacilli bacterium | reverse complement strand
ATCCCAACTTTTAAATATATCTTTCATAATTATATCAATATCTTGAATTTTTAATATTTCCGGAAAAAACATATTATCTAAAACAACTCCAATATCCTGAAATACTTCACCCTCATTTTTATCTTTATCAAAAATTTTTATTTGCCCCTTATCTTCATGAATAATATTTAAAATTGCTTTAATAAGGGTAGTTTTGCCGGCTCCATTTTCGCCAATTAATCCTACAATCGAACCTTTAGGTATTTCAATATTTATATCACCTAGTCTAAACTTATCATATTTTTTCTCTAAATCTTTAACTAAAATTGCTTTTTCCATTATTTATCACTCCCATAAAATATTTCTATTAAATCAATTAAATCTTTTTTTGAAACTTCAAATTTATTAGCCAAATTAATGGCTTTAATTAAATGATCTTCAATTTCTTTCTTGGCATTTTCGATTGCTAAATTATTACTTTTTAAAGCAACAAAAGTCCCTTTTCCTTGTACCGTTTTAACATATCCCTCTTTTTCTAGTTCGTCATAAGCCTTTTTAATGGTCATAACACTTATTTTAATATCCATCGCGAGTGCTCTAATCGAAGGTAGTATTTCATTTTCTTGTAGCTCATCATCCCAAATTTGTTTTATTATTTGCTCCTTTATCTGTTCATAAATTGGAGTAGGGCTACTATTACTAATAATTATTTTCATTTCATACCTCATAAATAACACTATATAACACTATATAACATTTGTCAAGCCTAAACTAAAAAAGAAATGCCATATTTTAAAAACATTTCTCTAATTAATAGTTATTTACCTCTATTTTAAACCCCATCAAATTCTTTGGTAAAAAAATAAGCCAAATCTAATAATCACCAAAACCAAAATTAAGCATATAATATAACGAGGATAATTAAATCCTCAAAATAAAGAGCTAAGTAGTTAGCATTTTATCTCTTTTAAATATATCTTTAAGAAAGGAGTATAAAATGAAATCTAAAAAAATATTTTTTTTCTTAATTTTATTGATAATCTTTCTCATGTCTGTTGGCTATGCTAGTTTTGCTACTGATATTAACCTTGATGGAACCGTAAAAATTGATGGTAAGTGGGATGTTAAAATAACCGATATTGAAGAAATTGATACATGTGCTTCTTGTGATGCTGGTGCTCTTATTTTTAGTGATACTACCGCGACATTTAATGCTGCTTTACTAAAACCTGGTGATTATGTTACTTGTATTATTACTATTATGAATGCTGGTACGATACCCGCGAAGTTAGAAGATGTAATAACCAAATCCGATGAGGAACCAAAAGAATTAATTTTTACAACCACAAGACCTCAAGAAATATTAAATCCTGGTGAAACTACCACTTATAATATAACTGTTACTTATGATGAAAATACTACTACCTTACCTGAAAAATTATCCAAAAACTTTACTACTACTATAAAATATGTTCAAGAATAAATATTATGCCTAAAATTATTAATTATTTTATTCTAGTTTTATTTTCATCTCTAAGCTCTAATTATCTTATATCAAATAATTATTTATCTCATAATTTTATATCTCTTTTAACAGAAGAAACACCTTTACTATCTTAATCTAATTTAATTATTTTATGCTTACTTATTATGTCTTCATTTTCTAATAAATTTCTTTTCTTTCTTCTATTAATTTATCTTCTGTTAAAAATAATCTTTGCCATGTTTAATATTTCTTTATCTCCAATCTTTATTTCTTTAGTTTCCTTTTTTCTTTTAATCTATCTTCAAGTTTATTTAAAAACTACTTATTTTCTTTTAAATAAAACTACTAAATATTTATTACCCACTTTCATAATCGAATTAATTTATTTAATATTTTTAATATATTTGGGTATCTTTATTGGTTTTGCTAAAAGTCCTTTTCCCCATGAATTAATATCTATTCTAAAAAATCTTTTTATTTATATCATTCCTTTAATAAGTTTTGAATTAACTCGTCATCTTTTAGTTAATCAAAATATAAGCAAGAAACATCTAAATTTTATAGTTATTCTCTTTATTTTAATTGAAATAAATTATCCATCCCTTATTTTATCTTTTAAAAATAAAGAATTATTTTTTGAATTTTTAACTTCTAATATCCTACCTCTTATCTTTAAAAATCTTTTATTTACTTATTTAACCCAAAGAGTACCTTTATCCACCATTTTTATTTTAACCATTTTAGAAAATATTTTACTTTTTCTTTTACCGACCATTCCTTTATTTAATTGGTTTAGTCTTGGTGCCCTAAAAATGCTTAAACTGGGATTTACTTATCTTACTTTTAAATATTTTTTTCTAAAACCCCAATTATTACCTAAAAATAAATCTCATATATTTATAACTTATGCTTTTATCTTAATAATTGCTACTATTTTAGTTTGTTTTATGCTTGGTATTTTTAGATTTAAACCTTTAGCTATTTTATCTAACAGTATGAATCCCATCTTTAGTCGGGGTGATATTTTAATCTATGAAACACCACCTGATCCCTCTGAGCTTACCGTTGGTGATATCTTGATTTTTAAAAGAAATAATATAATTGTTGCCCATCGTTTATTTAAGATAAATAAAGTAGGTAATACTTATACGTATCAAACAAAAGGGGATAACAATAACACTATAGATAGTGATAATCTAAATTATGATGATATTCTAGGCACTTATTGTTTTTCTCTAAAATATCTCGGTTATCCCTCAATCTGGTTACATGAATTTTTTCAAAAGTAGGTGTGAAATATGAAATTAAAAAATTATGCTTTTATTAAATTTTTGCTAATTATTATTTTATTTTTATCCGGTCTATTTATTTTGATTTTTAAACCCTCTAAACCCATCATAACTTCTAAAATTACCAAAGATACTTCTTCTTTAGTTTATCTCTTTGCTAATCCTTTTTATGCTGAAAACCCTTATTCTTCTAACCTTTATGCCTCTAATTCCATTAAAAATATTTATTTAAAATTTAATTATCATTTAACTACTACTAGCACCTTACCAACAATGTATAAATATAAATTAACTACCGAAATTATAGCCACGATTCCCCAAGATAATACTAATCCCATTTGGACGAAAACTTACTTTTATGCAGAAAATTCCGAGAAAATCCTTAAACCCAATGAACTTAATTTAACTAAAGACCTTAATATTGATTATAGTTATTATAATAATCTTGTTACTGATTATGAAGAAACTTATAACTTAAAAGTAGAGGCCATCTTAAAAGTAAAACTTAATCTCCAACTTTCTAATTTTAACAACCAGGAATTTAGTGATGATATTGAAATTGATATTCCTCTTAACTCAAAAACTACTTCTATCAATAAAGTTTATGAACCGACCACTATTAAAACTAAAACCCCTAATAATTATTTTAAATATGTAGGTCTTACTCTTATTCTTACTAGTTTTGTTATCTTATCATCTAATTTAAAAACTAAAATTAATTTTAAAAGTTATCGCTTAAACCGTATCTTAAAAGAATATGCCGAATACATAATTACTGTAAATGAAGCTCCACCTCTAAATAATTTAATAGAAATTCCTTTAAATAAATTAGAAGATCTCATAACTCTTGCCCTAACTAATCATACCCATATTATTTCTTATAAGAAAAATTCCCAAACTTATCTTTATTGTTTTGTAAATAATTATGTTTATATATATACCCTTCTAACTACCTAATTTTATCAACTATTTAGTCTTTAAAAACCTCAATAAAAGTGCTATAATTAAACCATAAAAGGGGACTTCAATATGCGTAAATATTTAACGGATTTTATTAATGATATAGAAACTAAAATAGCAAAAAAACATAAATTTACTTCTAATGAATTACTTATTTTTAAAGATAAAATAACTTATTTTCAACATGAACGTTTAATTCATTTATTAGTAACTTTATTTTATGCAATATTTACTTTTATTTTTATGGCTTTAGGTTTAGTCTCTAAAATATTCTTAATTCCTTTCTTTATTGGTATTATTTTCTTAATCTTTTATATTCGTCACTATTTTTTCTTAGAATTAAGTGTGCAATATATCTATACTTTATATGATCAAATAATGCCTAAAAAATAAGATAGACTGATTTAAAGAGTTTTATATCTTGTCAAAGTTTTAATTTTATTATAAAATAAGGATGTGGTGATTAAAAATGGGCCAAGTTTATGACCATGTCATGTTATATAAAAAGAAATTTCCCGGTGGAGTTACTTGGTGGCGTTTAAAAAAACATTGTAATGTTATTGAACAACACTTAAATCCTGGGGAAAAAGTTATTTATGCTTTCGCTGGTCAAAAAAATGATAAATTTTATGATTTAACTTCGACGGCTGTTATTGCCTTAACTAATAAACGAATTTTAATTGGTCAAAAAAGAGTAGTCTGGGGTTACTTTCTAAGTAGTATTACTCCCGATTTATATAATGATATGCAAGTATATCAAGGTTTGATATGGGGTAAAATTACAATCGATACCGTAAAAGAAGTCGTAGTTATTACGAATCTTTCTAAAGATTCTCTTCGCGAAATCGAAACCGAAATAACCGAATTTATGATGGAAGAAAAGAAGAAATATGCTAAATATAACCAAGAATAATTTAAAACTTTCTAATTTAAAAAAAATTAAAGCTTTTCAAATATCTTTAGTTTTAATATTTCTTCTTTTTTTACTTTTTTTATTATCCGCTAAAAATTATACTAAAACTTATACAATTAATGATGTCGAAATAAAAGAAGAATACAACAAAAAAACTAAAGCTTATTACTTTACTTTTAAATATCAAGATTATACTTTAGATACTTTATTTAATTCTTCTTATAAACAAACTCGTAAATTTATTGAAGATATTAAAATTTTACAAGACGATAATGACTTTTGTTTAGTCCCTCAAGGTAAAACTTTTAATTTTTATCCTGTTTGTTTAAAAAATAATGAACCAGTTTTTTATAGTAATGTTTCCCAGAAAATAAAAGATAATTTAGATTCTACTTTATTTCCTAATAATAAACTTCTAACTACTTATAATGATATTGAAATCTATAACAACACTTATCATTATTATATTTGGAATTATAATGGTTTTTACTATCTAAATAACGAAGAAAATACCAAAATAAAAATCTTTGAAAAAGAATTATACACGATAAATTTAATTGGTTATACTAAAAATTATTTAGTAATCGCTGATTTTGATTCTAATTACACTTTTAATAATTTCTATACTATTGATCTTAAAAATGGTAAATTAAAAAAATATGAATTAGATCGAGATATCTATTTTGATAGTTATTATCCTGGTTTTATTAAAAATAAATTATATATTGTTGATAATAAAGAACCTGCGATGTATGAATTTAATGCTAAAAACGGTAAATTAGAAAAAATATCTAGTAAAATATATCAAAATGGTAAATGGCATAAAAAGAATATTAAAAATATTATTGCTAATAAAACTATGTTTGAAAACTATTCTAACTTTAATTATAATTTAGAAGATAATAATTTATATTTAAACTATAATCATAAGATTAATACTTTAGTATCTAATAATGTTAAAAGTATTGTTAAAGTCTCTAATGCTGATATCTTTTATTTAAAAGATGATAAATTATATCATTTTAATCCTACTCAAGGAGAAGAATTATTATTAAGTTATTTCGAATGGAATTTTAATTATAATAATATGATTTATCTTGAGTTCCCAAATTAGACTTTTATCATATCCTATTACTAGGAGTGATTATTTTGAAAGAGAATTCTTACTTTACTTATTATACGATTGAAAAAGGGGATAATTTATACGAAATAGCTCGTAAATATAATATTAATCCTAAATTACTAGCCGCCATAAACGGGATCAAAGATAATGAATATATTTATCCTAACCAAGAATTAATGATACCTAAAAGTGGTTATAGCTATTATATAACTGCTGAAGGTGATACTTTAGGTGGGGTAGCTAGTGCTTTTAAAACAAATATGGATGGCTTATTAAGATATAATGATACTATTTATTTATTACCAGAACAAATCTTAGTTTATAAAGATGGTCGTTAAAAGTATTGTCTTTATTAAAAAAATATGCTAAACTTAAATAGTAGAACATTTAAGGACTAAATGCCTACAAACTTATCGTTTATTGACACTTATCTTAATATCAATATGTATATTCGTGTTGATAAAGAAAAGTGTCTTTTTTGTTATTACAAACATTGTTGTAACAACATATAATGTTAAAATTACTTTTAACATAACACAAATGCCTCCTTTACAATTCTAAACCCCCTGAACACATCAGTAAAGGATAGAATGGAAAGGAAAACACTCGGTAGGCACTCCGCCTTAAATGTTCAAGAAATTATTCTAAAACTAAAAAAGATGTTGGTCAAGAAAATTCGCTCGACAAAATTCGACACTACTTCAAATACTTAGGTTTATCAATTCTACCTAATAAATAATCTGCAGATATATTATAATTTTTACATATCGTATATAAAAAAGGTGTTGCAATTAAATATCTACCAGTCTCATAACCACTAATTACTGATTTAGTTGTATATAAAGTTGTTGCTAATTCTTCTTGATTTAAATTATTATTTTTTCTAAATTCTTTTAATCTTTTCTTGATTTTTTCTTTATCGATTGTATTTTTAATAGTCGTATTTTTATTTGTCAAACCTAAAATAAAATCAATTGATACCTTAAAATAATCAGCCAAAATAATTAATTGTTTGATGGGGATAATATTATATCCACTTTCCCACATTGCATATCCACTTCTTGCTACATCTAATATTTTAGCAACATCCTCTTGTTTTAAATTTTTTTCTATTCTTATTACTTTTAAGTTTCCACCATTAAACATAATATCACCTAAATATATTGTCTCATTAATGCAATTCAATAGAAATATTATGTCAGAAATGCCGTATTTTATGTTGACAATTAATATTTCATAGCTTATAATTTATTTATAAACTAGAAATTTCTATGATAGAGGAGTAATGAAGATATGAAATATGAAAAATTAGATATTAATAGTGGTAGTAAATATAAATGGCTTTTATGTGGATTAATCATGGGAGTAGTACTTATTATTATAATCAATTCGATATTTAGTTATGCGAAATATAAATCCGTCGATAGTGTGAAATTAGCAAGTGGCACCATAAGTTATGAAAGTGCTGATTTAAATATTATTGCTATGTATAAAAATGATAATGAAGGCAAAGGAAATGAATTAATAGATAAAATTCCTGAAGGCAATTATAAATTAAGTAATGAAAGTTATTGCATTGTCAGTGGTAATCCAGAAGATAAAATAAAAGATGTATTCGAATATAAAGAAAACAAAGTGTACATAGCTATAGATAGAAAAGGAACTAAATGCTATGTGTATTTTGAAAAGCAAAAAACACCATTAGAACAAACTTTAGCAAATTTAGGATTAACTGAAGATATCCCGGATGGTAAAACAACATTTACAGATGTGGCTTGTGGAAGTTGCACAGATAACACAAGTGGTTTGTTTAAAGGAACAGATAAAGATGGTGATACATATTATTATCGTGGAAATGTAAGTAATAACTGGGTAAAATTTGGAAAAGCAAAAAATGGACAAGATATCTATTGGCGAATAATCCGAATTAACGGTGATGGTTCTATAAGATTAATATATTCTGGAACAGGTAGTGCACAAACAACTGAAATTAGCACTCAAATTAGTACAAGTGCATTTAATACAAATTATAATGATAATAAATATGTGGGTTATATGTATGACCCATCTGGAACTGATGCTTCGCAGAAGTCTAACTATCCACCTCAAACTAGTTCAACTTCAACTCAAAGTACAATATTAGAAGTAATAGTTACTTGGTATAATGATAATCTCAAGAGTTATGAAGAACATTTAGATGGAAATGCTGGATTTTGTGGAGATAGAACATTAGCTAAAAATGGTCACGGAACTTATTATCCTACAACTGGAGAAAGAGGATATGGAAGTAATGTAACTGTTTATGGTCCAGGAGATAGGGCTTGGGAAATTGGCAGTGAAAGTTGGGCAGAAAGTGTAACTCCAACGTTTAATTGTGACAATGATAAGGATTTATATACAACAAGTGATGCAAGTCGTGGAAATAAAGCTTTACCGGTTCCAGTAGGGCTAATCACTATGGATGAAGTAGTATTTGCTG
>CANQBY010000050.1 GCA_947589695.1 uncultured Bacilli bacterium | reverse complement strand
ACCTTGGGTACTGGGCACCCCATATTAATATCAATGATATCCGGATGTTGTAGTTCCATAATCTTTTTTGCGGCCTCAACAAATGTTTCGACATCCCTTCCAAATATCTGCTGAGCAATTGGTCTTTCTTTATCATCCATTTTCAGTAAATTAAAAGTTTTCGCATTCTGATAAAAAATCGCATTAACACTAACCATCTCAGCAAAAATTAATCCTGCTCCCATTTCTTTTACTATTTTTCGAAAAGAAGTATTGGATACCCCCGCCATCGGGGCTAATACTAAAGGATTTTTAATTTCTACATTTCCAATTTTAAAGCCCAAAATAATCACCTCAAAATAAAAGAATATCTTAAAAAAGACACTCTTTTTTCTTAATTATACTATAAACTAATTATTTATTCAAACTATTTTTCAATTAAAACGACATCACCGGTATTAAGCATAAAACAATTCGCATCATCTTTATCAATATGAATTTCAAAAAAGCCATTATCTGTTACTTTCACAAAAGCTTCCATTACTCCACCCTTATCATTCTCTACTTTAAGTTTTACTAAATCTTCATGTTTTAAACCTAATTCTAAAGCTTTCTTAGGATTCATATGCACATGTCTTTCAGCTTGAATACAACCATTTTCTAAATGTACTTCCCCTTTAGGTCCTATAATCGTTATAGCCTCACTATCTTCCACATCCCCACTTTGTCTTACAGGAGGATTAAGTCCTAAAAGAATCGCATCAGTTCGCGAAATTTCTACTTGATTATATTTCCTTAAAGGTCCTATAACTCTTACATGTTCTATAACTCCTTTATCAGTTTTTAAAGTAACTGTCTGCATTGAAGCATATTCTCCAATTTGATTTAATGGTCTTTTAATAGAAATTGGTTCATCAAATAATTTATCATAGATTTCTTTTGTTAAATGCACATGTCTATTACTAATTGCAATAGTTCCATAAATTTTTTTATCTTCCTTCATATTCTAACCTTCTTTCTTTATTATTTTACCATTATTTTATCTTAAAAAGAATATTTTTAAAAAAATTTCTTTAAAAAAACGAATCTTTACAGATTCATTTCTTTTTTAACTTCCTCTAAAACTTCTAATTCATTAAAATAAATTTTTTCTCCCTTAACATCTTGATATTCTTCATGACCTTTACCTACTAATAAAATTAAATCTCCTTCTAAAGCATTTTTACAAGCATATTTTATTGCATCTTTTCTATCTGGTATTTCAATATATTTTGCTTTTACTTTATCTAAACCGACTTTAATATCTTTATTAATAGCTTCAATATCTTCAAATCTTGGATTATCTTCGGTAATAATACATAAGTCACTTGCACCACCGATTATTTCCCCTAGATTATATCTTCTTTCTTTTGGTCGGTTTCCTCCTCCACCAAAAATACTTACTAATCTTTTCGGTTTATAATCTCTTAAAGTTTTCACAAGTCCCCTCATTCCATCTTCGGTATGCGCATAATCTATTAAAACTTTAAATTTCGGTGCTACTAACCCAATTTCCATTCTTCCTCTAACTCGGGCCTTTATTAAAGCTTTTTTAATACTATCTGTATCTATTCCTAAACTAGCCGCTACCATTATGGCACATAAAGCATTATAAACATTAAATTCGCCGGGCATACTTATTTTAAAAGTATCATTTATTATTCCTTTCGTCGTAAATTCTGTTCCTAAAAAATTTTGATCATTAAGCAAATTAATTTCTTCTACTTTTAATAAAGCTTTATTTTTTAATGCATATGTTTTTATTGGTACCGAAACATTTTTAAAAACCATATCTAAATACAAAGAATCATTATTACTAATAATTTCTTTACTATTTAAAAATAATTTATTTTTACACATGATATATTCTTCTTGACTATCATGTTCTCCCGGTCCTATATGATCGGTCGTTAAATTAGTTAAAACTCCCAAATCAAACGTAATCCCCGCGAGTCTATTTAATTTAAATGCTTGACTTGAAGTTTCCATAGCTACATATTTAATTCCTTCATTTGCCATCATTCGAAAAGCTTTATGGACCTCATAAGACTCGGGTGTTGTATTATCAGTATGGATAACCACATCTTTATATTTAATACCAATACTACCAATTAAACCACAAGGCCTTCCACTTGCATTTAAAATATCTTTAATCATATGCGTTGTGGTCGTTTTTCCAGTTGTGCCAGTAACACCAATTGTTACTAATTCTTGTGCTGGATTACCAAAATAATTGCTAGATATATACGCTAAAGCTATTCTAGTATCATCTACTTTAATTACCGTTACGTCTTCTAAAATATCCATGACTTTAGATACAACGATTACTGTTGCTCCCATTTCTATAGCTTTTTTAATATACTCATGACCATCGGTGTTATAGCCCACTAAAGCTACATACATATCCTTTGCTTTAACTTTTCTACTATCGTATTTAATATCTTCTATTTCCTGCTCTAGATTTCCTTTGACTAAACTATAACTAACATTTTTTAAAACTTGTTCTAATTTCATTTCCTCACCCTATAATATGTGAAACATCTATTTCACTTTCAAAAACAAAATGTGAAGGACCCTTCATATATAATTCGCCACTTTCGGTATCATATTGAATTTCTAGTGGTCCCCCAATTTGTTCTACTATACATTTATTATTGGTTTTTCCCAGTCTATGCGCAAATACTACTGCTGTTGCACAACCGGTTCCACACCCAATTGTCTCTCCAGTTCCTCTTTCCCATTCTCTTATTTTTATATGATCTTTATCTACTATTTGGGCAAAAGTTACATTAGTTTTTTTTGGAAAAACTTCTAATTTTTGTTCAATCGCCGGACCATATTTTAACACCTCAAAGTTTGCTACATCAGATACGAATACCACTGTATGTGGGTTTCCCCAAGATAAAGAACTCATTTTAAATGTTTTATCTAAAACTTCGACTTCTTCCATTATAAATTCCGCTTTTTGAGTATTCACGGGAATTAAAGCTGGATCAAAAATCGGTTTTCCAATATTAGCTTTTATATTTGTTACTACACCCTCACTTACTGTTAACTCTAAGTTTTTAACTCCTCCTAAAGTTTCAATTGTAAGGTTGGTTTTATCCGTTAATTTATGATCATAGACATATTTTCCCACACTTCTAAGGGCATTGCCACACATCTCGGCTTCTGTTCCATCCGGATTAAACATTCTCATCCGAAAATCACAAGTTTTAGATGGACAAATAAGGACCATTCCATCACTTCCAATTCCAAAATGTCTATCGGACACAAACTTGGCTAACTTATCTAAATTATTTAATTTTTGATTAATGGCATCTATATATACATAATCATTTCCATAGGCTTGCATTTTTGTAAATCGCATTAATTTCACCTCTTATTTTAAAGCTTGTTCTAAATCATCAATAATATCTTGGGCATCTTCAATTCCAACTGATAACCGTAGTAAAGTTTCCGTAATTCCTAGTTTTTCTCTTATTTCTTCTTTAATTTCAGTATGAGTTCGACTAACTGGATGGGTAATTAAAGACTCTACTCCCCCTAAACTTTCTGCAAAAGTAACTAATTTTAGGCTTGTTAACAATTTATTTACAGTCTCTAAACTATCAACTCTAAAAGAAATCATTCCCCCAAAACCAGTCGTTTGTTTCTTAGTTACTTGATAGTCTTTATGATCGGGAAAACCGACATAATAAACTTGTTCTACTTTTGGATGTTTTCTTAAATATTCTGCCACTTTCATCGCATTTTCACTATGCTTATTCATTCTAAGAGCTAAAGTTTTTATTCCTCTAAGTAAGATCCATGAATCCATAGGTCCTAAACCAGCCCCATTAATATACATTTGAATTTCTAATTTTTCGCCAATTTTTTCATCTTTAACTACAACAATACCTGCCAAAACATCATTATGTCCCCCTAAATATTTAGTTCCACTATGTAAAACTATATCCGCTCCTAAAGTTAAAGGTTTTTGATAATAAGGAGTTAAAAAAGTATTATCAACGACAACTAAAGCTCCGACTTCATGCCCAATTTTGGCAATTTCAGCAATATCGGCCACTTTCATCATCGGATTAGTTGGAGTTTCAATTAAAATCATCTTTGTATTTGGTTTGATTGTCTTCTTAAGCAATTCCAAATCTGTTAAATCAATACTATCACTTTCAATCCCATAAGGCTCTAATACTTCATTGACACATCTAAAAGTTCCCCCATAAACATCATCCGAATAAATAATATGTTCTTGAGGATTTAATAACGATGTTACTAAACTTACGGCCGCCATTCCTGAAGTAACCGCGAAAGCTCTATTTCCTTCTTCTAATATACACATTGTTCTTTCTAATTCTTCTCTCGTTGGATTAATACATCGAGAATAATTATATGGATCTGTTTTTTCTAGACCATGATGCATAAAAGTAGCTGTTTGATAAATTGGATAACTAATTGCGCCTGTATAAGGATCTACTCCATTAGCTCCATGTACTACTTTGGATTCAAACTTTAAATTTTCCTTTCTTGAACTATCTTTGTAATCTTTAAAATTTTTCATATTTACCTCCAATTTCCAAGATTTCTCTTAATTTAAGTATACCGGTAATAATTACTTTTTGTCAAGTAAATGACTATTAAACTTTACATTATTATATGAAAAAAACAGGCTTTTGGCCTTATTTATTCTTCACTTTTTTTAATTTCTAATAAATTATTAATTATTTGATAAGCTTTATCAAAATCATCCATCGCTAATTCTACTACTTTGGTATTGGAAAGCTTTCTAATTTTTGGTAATAAAGCTTGATAAGCATTTTGTTGTCTAATACTACTATCTAAACTAAAAGCTTGATAATTATGATGAACTCGCTTAAGTCTTTCCCTATATATATTCGTATCTTCTAAATATAAAGATATATAATAAATATCATATTTTAAATTTCCCAATTTCTTTAATAGTTCTTGATAGACGTCTTCATAATCATATTCTTTATATCCTAATTTAGAATATACATAATCGGTGAAAAAAGTTCTATCAAAAATCAAATTTACTTCACTATCTTGAATTTTTTCCATATAATCTAACAAAGCTTCATACATCTTTTTACTTTTTTCTTTTCCCGTTTTGGTTTTATCTTTATTTCCTGTTAAACGGTATAAATTAGAAGCTGCCATATTTTCTCGCAAATAATTAGCTAAATTAGTTTTTCCACATCCTTGTGGTCCTTCAATAATAATACATTTCATTTTTTAATCCTTCTTTCTTAATCTAACAAATCGATAATTAATATTATCTTCTTCCATTTCTTTTATAATAAAACTTTGATATTCTTCCCAGTTTAATTCTGGAAAATATACGTCTGCTAAAGCACACTCCTGATCAATCTCAGTTAATAAAAGTTCCTCGGCAATTGGTAAAAAAAGCTTATAAACTGTTGCTCCCCCAATTATATAAACATCTTCCTCTAAAGTATCTAAATAACTAACTAAATTAGTAAAATTCTTAAATACTTTAACTCCCTCTATGTTTAAATCTCTATGGGTTAAGACTATATGTTCTCTTTTAGGTAAAAGTTTCGGTAATGATTTAAAAGTATTATAACCCATTACTATTTTATGATTCATTGTTTGTTCTTTAAAAAACTGCATATCTCCTTTTAAATGCCAGATCAAATCATTATTTTTACCTAATTCTCTATTCTTTCCAATTGCTCCAATTATAATTAACTTCGCCATCATACCACCATATTTTCTAAAATATAAAAATTAAAACTTTTTATCCTATCTATTTTACTTTAAATTAAAAGTCAAAATTTGTCAACAAGCCTTGCACTAATTTTACTTTTTCTTTATAATTAAAATATATGGAGGTAAAAATATGAATGGTACTAAAGGTGATATCTATACAAAAGAATTAATTAACCGAATCTTAGAGGAAGGTTGTTTAGACCAAAATCCCCGTCCTAAATATAGTGATGGTACTCCGGCCCATACTTTAAGTGTTAATCATGGTATGATGACTTATGATTTAACTAAAGGAGAATCTCCTCTTATAACTTTAAGACCTATTGCTATTAAATCCGCAATTGGCGAATTACTTTGGATTTATCAAGATGAATCTAATAATTTAGATGTTTTAAAAGATAAATACCATGTATCTTGGTGGGATGAATGGGATATTGGTAATAGAACTATTGGCACTTGTTATGGTGAAACTGTGAGACGTCATCATTTAATGCGAGATTTACTTAACAGTTTACAAAATGATCCGGATGGCCGAAGACATATTATTAATCTTTGGCAAGTTGATGATTTTACTGAAAAACATGGCCTTAAACCCTGTGCTTATCAAACTGTTTTTAATGTAAGACATGGTCAGGATGGCATTGATTATTTAGATATGAGTTTATTTCAAAGATCAAGTGATTTCTTAACCGCCGGTTGTATTAATCAAGTTCAATATTTAGTTTTATTATATTTAGTCGCTAGACACACTGGTTATACTCCCGGACGTTTTACTTGGTTTTATAATAATATTCAAATTTATGATCGACATCTAAAACAAGCCGAAGAATTATTAAAACGTGAACCTATAAATTGTACCCCAATTATTAAATTAAACCCTAACAAAACTAACTTTTACGATTTCACAGTTGATGATATCACTATTGAAAACTATCCCCTTAATAAAATTAAAGAAAAAAATCCCCAAATGAAATTTGATATAGGCATTTAAAAACTGATTAGTCATTTAATCAGTTTTTATATATTTATTTTTAAATTATATTTATTAATAACTTTATTTACATATCTAAACCCATAATTTTGATAATTAATTTCTTTTAACAAATTATTTAAATCTATATCTTTATTTAGCATTTTATCTTTTAAATATTCTAGTATTTCTTCTTTTTCTAATTCTTTAAAACAAATTATTTCATCAAATCTTCCTAAAAACTCTTCTGTAAAAGTTTCATCTAATTTATTTTTTTCATCCCCAAAACCCATTGTTTTATTTTTATAAGCATTCGAAGTCATAAATATTAAAGTATGAGAAAAATCAATTATCTCTCCATGGGAATCATGAATAAATCCTTCATCCATAATTTGTAAAAATAAATTAAGGACGGCTGGATGCGCTTTTTCAATTTCATCTACTAAAATAATTGAATAAGGATTATATCTTACTTTATTAAAGATAAAATCATCTTCATAACCCACATATCCATGAGAAACCCCAATTAATTTATTAACACTAGTCTCTAAATTATATTCTGACATATCTAATCTAATCAAATTATTTTTTAAAGTATCACTAATAATCTTAATTGAAGAAGTTTTCCCACATCCGGAAGGTCCTACCAATAATATCTTTAAATTATTTTCTGTTTTAAAATAATATTTTAAATTTAATATTAATTTTTTCATAGCTTCTTCTTGAAAAAGTACTTTATCTTGTAAATTTTCCTCCACTTTTTTAATTAATTCTTCTTTATTTAAAAACATTGGAATATTACTTTTATCTTCAATTACTTTTAAAATATCTTCTTTCGTAATCACCATATTATTTCCCATATTTTTTAAATTATCTAATTTTTCTTCTTCTTCTTTAATTTTTAAACAATTATCTAAAGCTTTATCAAACATATTATCTTTTACATATTTTTCTTTTTCTAAAATTAAGTTTTCTAATTTTTTTTCTTGTTCTTTAATTTCTTTTTTCGAAATACTTTTTCTTTTTACATGAGCACAAATACTATCTAATAAGTCTAATGTTTTATCAGGATTTTTCTTTTCAAATAAATATTTATTGGCTAGTTCCACTATATCTTGGATATTTTCCGAACTAATATTTATTCCATGATGTTTAGCATAGACATCTTTTATCCCAAATAAAATATTTTTGGTTTCTTCTAAAGAAGGTTCTTTAACTAATACTCTTTCAAATCTTCTTTCTAAAGCTTTATCTTTTAAAATATATTTTTCATATTCTCTAATTGTGGTCGCCCCAATTACTCTTAACTCTCCTCGTGCTAAATAAGGTTTTAAAATATCACTGGCATTTATCGCCCCTTCGGCACCTCCGGCATTAACCATCGAATGTACTTCATCAATAAATAAAATAATGTTTTTACTTTTAATTACTTCTTTAATAATTTTCGTTAATCTTTCTTCAAATTCTCCCCGATATTTTGTTCCGCTTACCAAATCTCCCATAGGTAATTCTACAATTTCGA
>CANQBY010000049.1 GCA_947589695.1 uncultured Bacilli bacterium | reverse complement strand
AGGCAAAAAGATCCAGCTAGTTACAAATCTTTATATATTAAAGATTCCCTGTTAAAAGAAGTAGAAAAAATAGCAGAAAAGAATAACACCTCTTTTAACAATGTAGTAATTAGTATGATCGAAGCCTGTATCTATGGTAATGGTGAGGGCCAAGAAGAAAAGAAGAAAATTAAATCTTAATTCTTATAGATACACTCCTTGAAAATTCACAGCTCAAAAAAAAAGAGTATCATTTGATAACTCTTTTTTAATTGTTATTAATTTTTATAAACATAAACATTTATTTTTCTAACAATATTTCCACTTCTAATTGTAATAACTGTCATACCATTACTTACTGCTGTAATTTTACCAGTACTTGATACTCTAGCTATATTTGGCTTACTAGAAGTATAGGTTATATATCTTGTATCAATATTAGTACTTAAGAAAATTTGTAAATCATTTCCCACAAACATATGAATATTTTGATCACTTGTAACATCTAAATAGTCTTCCGCTCTAACACTAACTAACATAGCTGCTTTTTTACCATTTATTGTTACTGTTATCATTGCAACTCCTTCACCTCTAGCTGTAATTAAACCTGTATTTGATACTGTTGCTACATTAGTATTATTTGAAGTATAAGTTTTATAACCCGTCATATTCGTATTTACATTAAACATAAAAGTTTTTCCAATTTTTAAATTAACAACTTCTACTTCTGGTTCTAAAAATTCTTCTTGAACAATTACTAAAACTTCGGCTTTAACATTGCCAACACTTGCAATAATAGTAGCTGAGCCTATTCCTTTCGCGGTAATTAAACCTGTATTTGATACTGTTGCAACTCTTGTATTATTACTACTCCAATTAATAGTTTTATTTGTTGCATTAGCTGGATTAATTGTCGCTCTAAGACTATATGAGCCTCCCACTGCTAATCTCACTAATTGAGTATCTAACGTTAAACTTTGAACGTTTACATTTGGTTTTGTAGTACTTCCACTTCCGCTACTTGAACCAGTATTATCAGAACCTGTACTAGACCCAGTATTACTAGAGCCAGTCGAACCACTTGTTCCATTATTGTTTAAATTATATAAACTAGCCCGATTATCAATAACTACTTTTCTATTACCATTAGTATCTAAATAATATTGATAAATAGTTTTTGTTGTATAAGTAATTTTTTGTTTAACAGTAAACATTATTTGATAGCCAACTATACCTGTATTAGCTTTATTATATACTGGACTATAACTTGGAGCACTAACACTTAACGTTGTACCCGTACTTGAACCCAAACTAATCATTTCATTATAAAGTTTTTGATATTCCTTAGATCCAATATCATTAACAGTATTTGTATAATCACTATTTAAATAAGCATCTTTACTAATAGCACAATTACCACTTATTAAATAAGCTGCCGGATAAGTAGCACTATATTCCGTATTCCCATACTGACAAGTATTAGTTGTATTATTAGAATTACTAGAATTTGTATTTGAGTTAGTGTTAGTATTTGTATTAGTACTTGAATTTGAATTTGTACTAGAATTATTATTTTTATCACTAGTTACATAAGTAATATTTGGCTTTTTATTTGTATTAGGTTGCTTATTCGTACTAGAATTATTATTTGAAGTACTATTATTATTCGAATTATTATCTGCTACTACATTATCATTATTATCAGAATTAACATCATTATTATTCTCATCAATATTAGGTTCTTCAATCTCATTATTATCTACAAGTTGATTATCTACCTTAATAGTATTAATTATGTAATCATTTTCATTTCCACATACTAATTTAACCTTAATTGTATATTCATTATCACTTATTTTTGTAGCTTCTGCATAACTATCTTCTTTTTCACAAGCTTTACCATTTTGATCTTTAAATTCCACAATTAACTTTGAACTAATCATATCTGCTAAAGTTAAAGTTTCTTTACCATTTAATTTCTCTGGTAATCTTTCTCCTGTAAAATATTCACTCGCAGCTGATTGCATTATTTTTAGATTTTCTCCTATATTAGAAGCTTTCTTATTACTTTTAGTTATTAACGAAAATAACCACATCACTAAAAATACGACAACTAATAAAATAAGCATTTTAATAATTAAAGATTTCCAATTAATTTTCAATTTTCTTCTTTTATCTTCGTACATATAAAATCCCCCTTAACCAAATATTCCTTTGGTTTTGCGGATTATAATACCACAAAAAAGAACAAATGTCAAATTATTATAGCCCTTTAACTATTACTTAAACATTTTGCTCTTAAATAATGCTATTTATGCAAAATACTGCATATAAAGGAATAGATTTAATATTATTCTTTAAACCAAAATCTTTTAAACTAATTCTAATCATATATTTAGGATGATATAATTCATTATAAACTTTTAAACTTTTTGATTGTGTATGTTCTTCAGCTTTTACTTCAATAGGAATTATTCCATCATTTGTTGTTGTAATTAAAAAATCTACTTCCGAATCTCTACTTCCTTTCCAATATAATAAATCAATTCCATTAGCTCTTAATTGATTAGCCACGTAATTTTCTGTAATCATTCCAACTAATTTAAGTTTAGCACAATTTACACCTTTTCGTACCCACTTTTTATCAAAATTTACACCTTTTTGTACCCACTTTTGATTAAAATTTACACCTTTTTGTACCCACTTTTAAATTTTTACTAAAAACATTTGTTAATTTAACCTTAATTTATCAACAATTTATTACTATTTCTTACCTATTTTTCTAATCAAACTTTATTGTTAAATGTATCCCCTATCACCATTTATTTAACTTTAAATTATCTTAAAATCTCTAAAAAAAGCACAAAAATTCCTATTCCTTTATTAACAATCTAAACACTTTTAAATTTTGCTCAAATTTTCAATAAAAAAATCAATTTTTTCTCAAAAAGTATTTGACTGACATATGTTCGTATGTTATAATACTATTGCTTTCTGTGATAAATAACTATATTTTTACCACACTAATATTAAGGAGTAATGCTTTATGGATAAAATAATTGTTAAAGGAGCTCGTGAAAATAATTTAAAAAATATTTCGATAGAACTACCTAAAAATAAATTAATTGTTATGACTGGTGTTTCTGGTTCTGGTAAATCTTCTTTAGCTTTTGATACTATTTTTGCTGAAGGTCAAAGAAGATATGTTGAATCTTTATCAGCTTATGCTAGACAATTTATCGGTATTTCAGAAAAACCGGATGTTGACTCTATTGAAGGTTTAAGTCCTAGTATTTCTATTGATCAAAAAACCACAAATAAAAACCCTCGAAGTACAGTGGGAACTATCACGGAAATTTATGATTATTTGCGACTTTTATATGCTAGAATTGGTATTCCGTATTGTCCTACCCATAATATTCCTATTACTCGTCAAAGTATTGATGAAATGACTAATAAAGTGATGGATTTAGCCGAAAACACTAAAATCGAAATTATGGCTCCTGTAATTCATGGAGAAAAAGGCGAACATAAAACCCTTTTAGATGACTTGCGAAAACAAGGATTTAGCCGCGTTCGTGTAAATGGCGAATTACATTCTTTAGATGAAGAAATAAAATTAGAAAAAAATATTAAAGACAATATTGAGGTTGTTGTTGATCGTATTGTAATAAATCCCGAAGAACGTAGTCGTATTTTTGAAGCTATCGAAACCAGTACTAAACTTGCCGATGGTAAAGTTTTAATTCATATTATTGATGGCGAAGAAATATTAATGAGCGAACACTATGCTTGTCCTCATTGTAATTTTTCTATTCCTGAACTTGAACCTCGTCTCTTCTCTTTTAATGCTCCTTATGGGGCTTGTGATGAATGTAAAGGTTTAGGTACTAAATTAAAAATAGGTGAAGCTCTTTTAATGCCTGATATGACTAAAAGTATTTTAGAAGGTGGTATCAAAACTATCAGTAATGATTACAATATGGAAATGGTTGAATTAAATTCTGTTTGTGATTATTACCATATAGATATCAAAAAGCCTTTAAAAGATTTCACTCGTAAAGAATTAGATATTATTCTTTATGGTTCTAAAGATAAAATTGATTTTAAATATGTTTCTAAAAATGGTAACACTCGTTACATGTCTAATTATTATGAAGGAATTATTAATACTCTAGAAAGAAGACATCTAGAAACTACTTCCGCATGGCGAAGAGAATGGCTCGAAACTTTTATGGTAGAATCTCCCTGCCCTAAATGTCATGGTGCTCGTTTAAACGATTCTGTTCTAGCGGTTAAAATCAATAAAAAAAATATTTATGAATTAACTAATTTAAGTATTTTAGAATTACGTGATTTTATTGCTAATTTAAAACTTACTAAAGAACAAACAGAAATAAGTGGCCTAGTAACTAAAGAAATATTAAACCGTTTAGATTTCTTAGTAAATGTTGGTTTAAGTTATTTAAATCTTTCTCGTAGTGCAGGTACTTTATCCGGTGGGGAAGCCCAACGTATTCGTCTAGCTACTCAAATTGGTTCTAAGCTATCTGGAGTGTTATATGTCTTAGATGAACCATCTATCGGACTTCATCAAAAAGACAATGAAAAACTAATTAAAGCAATGCAAGAAATGCGTGATTTAGGTAATACTTTGATTGTAGTTGAACATGATACTGATACCATGCTTGCTGCCGATTATCTCGTGGATATTGGTCCTGGTGCCGGTGAATATGGTGGAGAAGTAATCGCGGCTGGCACCCCTAAAGAAGTAATGCAAAACAAAAATTCTCTAACCGGGCGCTATCTAAGTGGTGAAGAATATATCCCTGTTCCGAAAAAAAGACGTAAAGGTAACGGTAAATCCTTAAAAATAGTTAAAGCTCATGAAAATAACTTAAAGAATATTAATGTTGATATCCCTTTAGGTAAATTTATCTGTGTAACTGGTGTTTCTGGTTCAGGTAAATCTACCTTAATAAATGAAATTCTTTATAAAACACTCGCAGTTAAGATTAATAAATCCAAACAAATTCCGGGTGCTTGCAAAGAAATTAAAAATATTGATGAATTAGACAAAGTTGTAGATATAACTCAAGATGCGATTGGTCGTACTCCAAGAAGTAATCCTGCTACTTATGTCGGGGTCTTTGATGATATCAGAGATGTATTTACTAATACTAAAGAAGCTAAAATGCGTGGTTATGATAAAGGTCGATTCTCTTTTAATGTTAAAGGTGGCCGTTGTGAAGCCTGCTGGGGTGATGGTGTTAAAAAAATCGAAATGCACTTCCTCCCTGATGTTTATGTTCCTTGTGATGTTTGTGATGGTAAACGTTATAATAAAGAAACTTTAGATATCAAATTTAAAGATAAAAACATTTCTGAAGTTTTAGATATGCGTGTTTCTGAAGCCTTAAAATTCTTTGAAAATATTCCTAAAGTTTATAATAAATTAAAAGTTATGGAAAGTGTTGGTTTATCTTATATCAAATTAGGTCAACCTGCCCCTACTTTATCTGGCGGTGAAGCTGGAAGAGTTAAACTTGCGAAAGAACTTCAAAAAAAGCCTACTGGCAAAAGTATCTTTATCTTAGATGAACCAACAACAGGCCTTCATAGTGAAGATATAAAGAAATTATTAGTCATTTTAAATCGTATTGTGGATAATGGTGATACTGTTATAGTAATAGAACATAACTTAGATGTCATTAAAGTTGCCGATTATATTATTGATTTAGGACCTGATGGAGGTAACTTAGGTGGTGAAGTTGTTGCTACTGGTACTCCTGAACAAGTAGCTCAAAATGCCAAATCCTATACTGGTATGTTCTTAAAGAAGATTTTAAATGAACACAAATAATGTTATAATATAAAGGGTTAGTTTAATATGTATACCTAAATGTCTCCGTATAACATGAACACCAACGGTAATGCTAACGTGTTCAATGTGAATAATAATGGCAACCTCGACTGGAACAACGTGAACAACACTACTCCTGGTGTGCGCCAATATCCATCAAACTTACATACTTGGTTAAGGCTTAGTATTCAAGTCTTGGATACAAAACTAATCCTAAGTTTTTACTTAAACAATTGATACTGATGTATTAGATCTTGAATTTAATACTATAACAGTATCTTTTTATTTTTTAGAACTTTTATTATATTTCCAAAAATGATATAATAACAATGGTTAATCTAAATGTTTTGAGCTTATCAGTCTCCGAACTATGCAACGAATGCTAACGTGTTCTATGTGAATGATAATGGCAACCTCAACAACAACAACGTGAACTGGACCACTCCTGGTGTGCGCCAATATCCTTTTATAACTCATATACTTGATTAAGGTTTAGTATAGTAGAACTAGGATACAAGATTAATCACTAGTATAATTACTTAAAAAAATGACTTTGATATTCTATAACTAGTTTCTAGAATTATTACAAAGTTTTTTTATTTGCCAAAGAATCTTTTCCTTAAATTTACCTACCCTAAAATATAGTAAGAAAATATAAACTAAATTTTTTTCTTATCATAATAAAGAAGAAATAATCTAAATATTTAATATCTCCTAAAAAAATGTTATAATATTTTTAGGTTAATCTAAATACATGAACTAATACTAGTCTCCGCGGAACTTTAGCGGCAGTACTGCTGTCGTGTTCAATGTGAATAGTGATGGCCAGCTCAACAACAACGGCGTGAACAACACTAATGGTGTGCGCCCAATATCCTTTTACTCCTTACATATTTGGTTAAGGCTAAATATAACAGAACTAGGATACAAGATTAATCTTTGGATTTTTCCTGAACATATGATACTGATATTTTAAATCTTGCATTTAAAATTTCAAACAGTATCTTTTATTTTTATTTTCTGCTATAATTAAATTGGTTAATCTATTATAAAAGCTTGGATGTCTCCGTATAACTGGAACAGCGGTAATGCTAACGTGTTCCGTGTGAATGATAGTGGCAACCTCGGCAACAACAACGTGAACAACACTAATGGTGTGCGCCCAATATCCTTTTACCCTTACATATTGGGTCAAGGCTTAATATAAAAGAATTAGGATACAAGATTAATCATAAGTAATTTTACTTAAAGACATGGTGTTGATATATTAAATCTTGTATTTAGTATTAAAACAACACTTTTTTATTTTCTAAAATTATATTAATCTTTAAATCTTTCTTTAAATATAGTATAATTAAATTGGTGATAATATGAATAAAAAAGGTTTTACATTAATTGAACTTTTATCAAGTATAACTTTAATGACTATTATTGCTACTATTGCTAGTATTAATCTTATTAAAATATTAGACGAAAAAGAAAAGATAAGCACTAAAAATACGGAAAGTATTATTACTACCGCCGCTTGTCTTTATATAGAATTAGATAAAAATGCCGATTTAAAAGAAGAATGCTTAACTAATGGTTGTACTATTACTACTGATATTTTAATCAAAGAAGGATTATTAAATTCTGAAGATGTTAATAAAACTGAAGTTATAAACATTTCTAAAGAAAACAATACTAAAATATGTAAAATAAAATAAAGGAGATTTGTATATGGCTAAATTATATTTTCGCTATGGCGCTATGAATTGTGGTAAAACTACTGCGATTATTCAAGTTGCTCATAATTATGAAGAAAAAGGGAAAAAGATTTTATTACTTAAACCTAGTGTTGATACTAAAGGCGATGATTATGTCGTTAATCGTACTAATTTAAAAAGAAAAGTTGATGTGCTCTTACCTCCCGATGTTTCGGTAAAAGACTACATTAAAGATCAATATGCTGCCATTTTAGTAGATGAAGCCCAATTTTTAAATCCTAATCAAGTTGATGAATTATTTGCAATAAGTAAATTAAATGATATCCCTGTCTTATGTTATGGCTTAAGATGTGATTTTCGCTTAAAAGGATTTCCTGGTGCTACCCGCCTATTAGAAATTGCCGATGATATTGAAGAAATAAAAACAATCTGTAGCTGTGGTAAAAAAGCAACTATTAATGTTCGTTTAATTAATGGCACTCCTACTTTTGAAGGGGAACAAATTGCCATTGATGGTAAAAATAACACCACTTATGAAAGTATGTGTGGCTCTTGTTATTTAAAATTAAAACAAGAAAATATGCAAAGAGTGTTGAGGCGATAAAATGAAAGAACAAATATTAGAAACTTTAAAAGATATTCACGAAGCTAAAACCCTCATTGAAATAAATGATTTATTAAATTTAAAAACACCTGAAGAACTTAAAGAATTAGAACTAAATTTAGAAGAACTAGTTAATGACTATCAAGTTTTTAAAACTAAAAAAGATAAATACCTTCTCTTAAAAAACTGTC
>CANQBY010000048.1 GCA_947589695.1 uncultured Bacilli bacterium | reverse complement strand
CCCTTCATCTAATGAAGATGGGGTTATGAATAAATCTTTATTAGATGTAGGGGGAGATGTTTTATCCATTAGTCAGTTTACTTTATATGCGAATACCAAAAAAGGAAATAGACCTTCTTATATGGAAGCTTTAAAAGGAGAATATGCGACAGGCTTATACGATTTATTTAATCAAAAATTAAGAAATTTTGTGAAAGTAGAAACTGGTATTTTTGGAGCTGAGATGATTGTTTCGATCACAAATGATGGACCAATTACCATAAGTTTAGAAGAAAATTAAGAATTGCTAGTTTTTAGCAGTTTTTATTTTGGGTTTATTTCATAAAATTAAATAGGTGATTAAATTGCACATGGTTAAGAATTTAGAAAATTTTTTAAAAGATCAAGATTATTATATAGATATGTATAAAAACACTTTACATGTTTTTAATTATGAAGATTTAATTAATTTGACAGATAAAGAAATAAAATTAAAACTTAAGGATTTTACATTAGAAATAAAGGGGGAAAATTTAATAGTTAAAGCAATGGAAGCAAGAGAAATATTAATTAAAGGTAAAATTTTTGAGGTGAAGTTTAATTGAAAAGATTTTTAAAAGTAAAAATTAAAACTCTTAAGAAAACTGAACTATTAATGAAATTAAATAAAATTGGGGCTAATATAAGAGATATTAGTTATGATAGAGATGGAGTTATAATCGAGGTTTTAAGTAGTGATCTTAAAAAAATTAAGAAATATTTACTAAGTTATAAATTAGAAATATTGGATGAAACCGGAGTATATAAAGTATTAAAAAATATAAGAATAAATAGTTTAACCGTGGTAGCAATTATATTTGGGTTAATTCTTTTTTTAATTTTAAATAATTTAACCATAAAGGTAAATATTGTCCATCAAGATTCAGAATTACGAGAAATAATTGAGGAAGATTTAAAAAAATATGGGGTGGTACCTTTAAGTTTTAAAAAAAGTTATCAGGAATATGAAGAGATTATAGCGAAAATTAAAGAAGCTCATAAAGATAAAATTGAATGGTTAGAAATAGATGTAGAAGGAATGGATGTATATGTCAGGGTCGAAGAAAGAATAATTAATGATTATCAAGAAACAACGGGTTTTTGTCATATAGTTGCTAATAAATCAGGAATAGTTACCCGAGTATTAACTCAAAAAGGGGTTGCGTTAGTAACCATTAATGATTTTGTAAATAAAGGAGATATTTTAATAAGTGGGGAAGTTAAATTAAATGAAGAAGTTAAAAATGATGTATGTGCAGCTGGGGAAGTAATTGCTGAGGTGTGGTATAAAGTAAAGACCAGTTATCCTTTAGAATATGTCGATATTAAAGAAACGGGGAAAACACGATTTAATTTAATGGTTAAAAGTCCTAACGCGGAATATGTAATTTTAAAATCACGAGTAGATAAAAAATTAGTGCAAAATAAATTATTATTTCATGTAGGAAAATGGGAAGTATATTTACAAAAAGAAAGCGAAATTGTATCAGTTAATAAAAGATATGGGGAAGAAGAAGCCTTAAATAAAGCTTTAGAGAAAATCCGGGAAAAATTAATGATTGATCCCGAAAAATTTAGAGAAATAATTAAAGAAAAAGTATTGCAAAAAAGTGTAAATAATGATAATTTAGATATAGATGTTTTTATGGTGGTCTTGGAAGACATAGGGGTTAAAAAGAACTATACTAAAGAAACGGAAAGTGATACAAGTGATAGCAAGAATAATGGAGATAATAACACAAGCGATTGATAATATGTGGCCGATGTTAACCATATTTTTAGTAATTTTAGCAACGGTTAGAATTGCCGCGATTAAATCAAATAATGAAAAATTAATATTTTATAAAGAGTTTTTTAGTTTATTATTTATTATATATGTCTTTTTATTGTATGATCTTTTAACAAGGACGGAACTTAATGGGGTAAGTGGTTATAATTTAGTACCATTTACCGAAATATTTCGCTATAAAATAGGGAGTGAACAGTTTTATTTTAATGTCGTGGGGAATATTGTATTATTTATTCCTTTTGGTTATTTTATATCGACGTATATTAAACCTAATAGAATATTACCAATTTTAATTGTTTCGGTAATTTCAAGTACCACGGTGGAGTTTGTCCAACTTTGTATTGGAAGAAGTTTTGATGTAGATGATATTTTACTTAATACGGTGGGAGCAATTATGGGGTTTTTAATTTATGTATCTTTAAATGCGATTAAAAGATATTTACCAGGAATATTTGGAAAAGATTTAATTTATAATATTTTATCTTTTATTATTTTAATTGTTATGGTATTATATTTACTTGGCAGGATGGGGATTAAAGTAATATGAATAAATATTTGATAAATGATTTAGTAAATGTTGATTTTAAGTATGATTATTTAGATAAAGTTATTAAAAGAACTTTAAAACATGAAAAAGTTAAAAAAGCTTATTTTGAAATATCTTTCGTAGATGAGAAAACTATTCAAGAGTTAAATAGAGAATACCGGGGAATAGATAAAGTTACAGATGTAATATCTTTTGCCTTAGAAGATAAAAAAGATGATTTTGAAGCAGAGATAAGATTTTTAGGAGAAATATATATATGTATTCCGAGAATGATAGAACAAGCTTTAGAGTATGGGCATTCCATTAAAAGAGAATTATCGTTTTTAACAGTGCATGGGCTATTACATTTACTGGGGTATGATCACATGGTAAAGAATGAAGAAGAGATTATGTTTGGGTTACAGGAGTTGATTTTAAATGAGGAAAACATTAAATCGTAAAGAATTAAAACATGAAGATGTTAAAACTTTTAATCGGGATAATGTTAAAGTATATGGCTATTCAAGATTTTTAAAAAGTATTAAATATTCAGTAGAAGGTTTATTTTATGCTTATCGGTATGAGCAAAGTTTATGGATTCATGGGTTTGTCACGATTTTAGCTATAATTATGGGAATTATTTTTGAAATTAGATTATCAGAATGGGCCATTATTTTTATTGCTTTAGGAAGTATCTTAGCTTTAGAATTACTTAATACGGCGATTGAAGCAGCGGTCGATTTAACAACAACGGAAATCCATCCTTTAGCGAAAATAGCCAAAGATTGTGGTTCTGCTGCGTCATTTGTGATGTCAATTGTATCAGTAGTAATAAGTTTATTTGTATTTGGGCCATATTTGCTCGAATTATTGGAATTGTTATAGGGAGGTTTATATGCGGAGTGGTTTTGTTAGTTTAATTGGAAGACCGAATGTCGGGAAATCCACTTTACTTAATACTTTAATGAACGAAAAGATAGCCATAACTTCAAAAGTGGCGGGAACAACGAGAAATATTATTCAAGGCATTTATAATGAAGAAGGTTATCAAATTGTATTCATGGATACACCGGGAATTATTAGACCAATTAATAAACTAGGGAAAATAACAAATAAACAAGCGATGAGCTTAGTTAAAGATATTGATTGCCTTTTATTTGTGGTGGATGCAGCAGAAGGATTAGGTAAAGGCGATAAGTTTATTATGAATGTGCTTAAAAAAACTGAAGCTCCGGTGATTTTAGTATTGAATAAAATTGATAAATTAACGAATGAAGATATTTTATATTCAATAACAGAATATAAGGATTTATACCCATTCGCGGAGATTGTGCCGATAAGTGCCAAAACCAAAGATAATGTGGATCGCTTATTAGAAGTTATTAAAAAATATTTAAAAGATGAAATTAGATATTTTGACCCTAATATTAAAACCAGCAATAGTATTTATTTTATGATTAGTGAAATAGTAAGAGAAAAGCTTTTCAATGTTTTAAGTGAAGAAATTCCCCATAGTCTTACATGTCATACGGTGTTTTATGAAGAAAAGAAAGATTTAATAGAGATTCATGTCGATATAATTGTCGATAGAGATAGTATTAAAAAAATTATTATTGGCAAAAAAGGCGATAGATTAAAAGAAATTGGAAGAGAAGCAAGATTAGAATTACAAGAAAAATTGGGGAATAAAGTATATTTAGAATTATATGTTAAAACAATTAAAAATTGGAAAGATAGAGAAAAATATATTAAAGAATTAGGATTTTTAGATTATTAATGAATAAAAATAATTTTATTATCACATAACTAAGATAGAAAGGATAATAAAAATGAATAAAAAGGAAGCCTGGAATAAATTTAAAAAATCAGGGAAAGTGGAAGATTATTTAGAATATAAAAGAATTGAAAGAGAAGAAGAATAACTTGAATTAAAGTTATTTTTTATTTATAATAAATTTAGAGTGATTAAGATGATTAAAGAAATTGAAGGTATGATATTTAAAGAGATTCCTTATGGGGAAACATCAAAGATAATTCAGGTATTTACGAATGAGGGAATAATAGGGATTATGTGTCGGGGAGCGAAAGCGTTAAAAAGTCCTTTTCGAGCAGTTACTTTAAAATTTACCTATGGGAAATTTAATATCTATTATAAAGAAAATAAATTATCAATTTTAGAAAGTGTCGATGTAATTAAGCCTTTAAGTAATTTAAAAGGGGATATAACCAGTTTGAGCTATCTTAATTATATTACGGAACTTACTTATCAAGTTATGAAGCAAGCAAATGAAAATGTCTATGATTTATATATAAATACAGTTTTAAAGATGGAAGAAGGCTTAGATCCTTTAATTTTAGCCAATATTTTAGAGATTAAATATTTAGATTATTTGGGAGTTGGACTTAATTTAGAGGAATGTGTCGGATGTGGAGCTAAAGCGAATATTTTAACTATTGATGGTGATAGAGGGGGTTATATTTGTAAGAAGTGTTATCAAAATGAAATAATTGTCGAACCTAAAACAATTGAGTTACTGCGAATGTATTATTATGTAGAAATTAAAAGTATAAGTAAATTAAAAATAAGTGAGAAAGTTAAAAATGAGATTAATTATTTTTTAAATACTTACTATGAGAGATATACGGGATTATATTTAAAAAGTAAAAATTTCTTAAATAAACTACGAGATTAAAGTTTTTTATAGATAAAGAGTAGAAATATGACAAATTTTTTGTTACAATAGAAATATAATTTAATGAGGTGTGTTGAGATGAAAGAAATTCGTGAAGAAGTAGTAGAGAATAAGGAAGAAAATATTCAAGAAATAAAGGAAGATAATTTTCATAAAACAAATAAAAGAAATAAATGGAAATTTATTATTACCGGTTTTTTAGTAATTATAGCTTTAGGAATTGGGTTATATTTTGGTTATAATAGATTAGGTTCAAATCCTTTAATGGTATATAAAAATGTTATTAATGAAGTATATGGGAATATTGATAAAGCAATTAAGGATCAGGAAAAAGTAACTGAAATTAATACTGCGAAAGATCCATTTACTTTAGATATAAATGCGAGATTAGATACGAATATGGAAGAGTTAAAAGCACTTAATAATTATAACTATAATTTTAAGTTAGCATTAGATTATCCAAAAAAACAAGGAAGTTTAGGAGTAGGTATTAGTAATGATAATCCAATTATTAATGTTTTAGTCTCTTTAGTAGATAAAAACGTATATCTTAAAAGTGAAGAATTATTAAGTAAAACATTAAAAGTAGGAGAATATGACCTTTTTGGAGAATTAGAAAAAAATATTACGGCTGAAGAATTAGAAGTTTTAAGTAGTTCTAATGAAGATATTAGATATTTACTTAAAGAGTATAAAGATATTTTAATTAAGTCTTTAAATAAAGATAAGTTTAAATTAGAAAAAGATACCATTAAGATTAATGGTGAAAATAAAAAAGTGAAGAAAGTTACCTATACTTTAGATGAAGAAACATTAAAAAGTATGACTAAAGTAATGGTGGAAGAAATGTTGGATAATGAAGAATTATTAGAAAAAACCACCAAAGTTTTAGATTTAGATAAAGAAGAATTAAAAGATAAATTACAAGAACTTAAAGATAATGATTATAAGGTAGAAGCTTTTGAAGGCGAAGATGAACAAATTGTAATTTATGTTGATGGTTTTAATAGTCTAATGGCCGCCAGTTTAATATCAGCGGATAAAGAAGAAATGCGAATTGAAAAAATTGATGATAATGTTAAAATAGTCATAGAAGATGCCGAGATAAGTTGTACTTTTGAAGGTAATTTAGAAGAAGGAACTCTTAAAATATTAGATACTGATGGCGAAATTAATATGCAGTATGAAATTAAGAAAAAAGATATAGTGTTAGATCTAGAAGTAATAACCAATGAAGTTAGTTTAAAAGGAAATGTTACTTTCGAAAATGTCAAGGAAACTAAAGATAAAGCAACAGCTGATTATAAAGTAAGTTTACAAGTTAAAGAAGATGGAGAAACTTATAAAATAGCTTTACAAGGGGATTTAACAGTAGAAAAAGGAAATATTGATGTAGTTTCAACAGATGACAGTGTTTATTATGAAGATTTAAGTAAGAATGATTTAAAAGAACTTCAAAAGAATTTACAGGATATTTTAAAGAAATTTAATTTAGAGGATTGGTTAGCAGTATAAGGATTAATTAATCCTTTTTTCTTGGTTTAAAAAAATTTTTTTGATATAATAAAGATGGTGATAAGATGAATACAGATATAAAATCAAGAATGAATAATCATAATAAATATTTAAGTTATTATGCGACTAAAGATGAAGACGCGATTTACTTAAGTGAAGAAGAAAAAGATTTTCGGGGGACTTTTTTTCATGATATTGACCGAATTATTTATTCTTTAGCTTTTATTAGATATCAAGATAAAACTCAGGTTTTCGTGGGAAGTAAGCATGATCATGTATCAAGAAGAATGATTCATGTCCAATATGTGAGTAAAATTGCAAGGACTATTGGGAGAGCTTTAGGTTTAAATGAAGATTTAATTGAGGCCGCCAGTTTAGCTCATGATTTAGGACACACACCTTTTGGACATCAAGGCGAAGCTATTTTAAATAAACTAAGTTTAAAATATAAGGAAGGCTTTTTTAATCATAATGTGGAAAGTGTAAGAAATTTAATGTTTCTAGAAAATTATGGTAAAGGGTTAAATGTAAGTTTACAAGTTTTAGACGCCGTTATGTGTCATAATGGAGAAATGACACTCGGTAAATATGAACCCCGGAAGAAAACGATAGAAGAATTCTTTTTAGAATATCAAGCAACTTATAAAGATAAAAATGCCCTCATAAGTTTACAACCCATGACTTTAGAAGGCTGTGTAGTAAGAGTTAGTGATTTAATTGCTTATTTAGGAAGAGATATTGATGACGCCATAAGAATGAAACTAATAAAAAGAGATGATATTCCTCAAAAAATTACAAAAGTTTTAGGCTCTACAACGCGAGAGATAGTTAATGCTTGTATAACAGATATTATAAAGATGAGTTGGGATAAAAATTATATTAAATTAAGCGAGGAAGTTTATCAAGCAATAGAGGAGTTAAAAAAGTTTAATTATCAAAATATTTATAATAAAGCGATGAGTGAAGAATATAGATTAGATTTAGAAAATAAATTTGAAAGATTATTTTTAAAATATTTAGAAGATATTAAGAATAATAATCAAGAATCATTAATAATTAGTTCTTATTTAAATAATATGAGTGAAGAATATAGAAATAATAATACCCCGACGCGAATAGTTATTGATTATATCGCAGGAATGACTGATGATTTTTTCTTAAGGGAAGCAAAAAAGTTAGATTAAGAGGAAAAGACATTTTTAAGAGGCAAAGTTCGACAAAACTTTAAAAAACAAAAACTTGACAAATATTAAAATTAAGTTTATAATTCTTTTTACCTTGTTAAAAAAGGGAAAAAAGGAGATAAAAATGAATACTATTAAAAAAGCAAAGAAGTTTAGTAGTAGTGATGAGTTTTGTGGTTTGGCGGTAAAATACTTAAATCGCAGTGATTATGGATATGAACTTAGAATGTTTGTTAAGAAACTAGCGAATATCTTTTTAAACAAAATAGAAAATAAAAATATTTCTTTTTTGATGAGTGATACCGAAGAATTAGAAAAATTAAAATATAAAGATGAAGACTTAGAGGCTTTAAGTCCGTTAGATTGGTATTTTTATAATAATTTAGACGGGAACTTAAAAGTTTTACTTTATAAAGCAATAGAAGAAGAAATTACTAATATAACTTTAAAAGTTTATGCGGGTTTATTTAGAGCAGTAAACCAAGATATCTTTTTAGGAAAGAATGATACTTTAAATAATGATAGCTTAACTTTAAAAAGAGTTAAGAAAAATTAAAATAATTAAGAATAAAAAATCGTTGAATCAATCTAAAGTGCACAAAAAAGTGTAAATGATAAAAAAAGTGACGTTTTCAGAAGAAAAAGCACTTTT
>CANQBY010000047.1 GCA_947589695.1 uncultured Bacilli bacterium | reverse complement strand
CCCTTTAATTAGTATTAGCACCAGCGATAATAATAATTAAAGGGCCTAAAGCTACTTTAGGTAAACTATTTAACATAGTAAGATAAGGGTCTATTATTTGGTTTAAGAGGGGAAAGCTATAAAGAATGAGAGCAATTAAAAAACTAAAAGTAATACCAAGCGTAAAAGCAATAAGTGTTTCTTCTAAAGTAGTTAGAATATGACTAATAAGATTATAGTTTAAGTATAAGTCTTTAATAGTTTTAAGGATTTTGGTGGGACTAGAGAAAATAAAAGGATTAATAATATTATATTTACTTAAAAGTTCCCAAATAAAGAGAAAAGATACTAAAATAGAAATCTGGGAAATAATAATTATAATTTTTTCTCTTTTTTGTTTTTTTAAATATTTTAATTGTTCTTTAGACATTGGTAGATAAATCCTTCCAAATTAGATCAAAATAAGATTGGAAACTAGGATCTTTACGAATAGCAATGGGTCCTTTATTATTCCTTTTAATTTCATAAATATTTTTAATAGTACAAGGTCTATTACTTAAGACAATAACTTTATCACTTAAACTTAAAGCTTCCGCGATATCATGAGTTACCATAAGAGCAGTTTTATGTTCTTTTTTGATAATTTTATAAACATCATCACTTACTTGCAAGCGAGATTGATAATCTAATTTACTAAATGGTTCATCTAATATTAAAATATCCGGTTTTAAAGCAAGAGTACGAATTAGAGCTAAACGCTGTCGCATACCGCCTGATAACTCGCTAGGACTAACATTTAGAAATTCCCCTAGACCATAAGATTCTAATAACTTTTTAGTATAAGCGATATTTTCTTTAGTTTTTTCTTTTTTGAGAGTAAGACCTAAAGTGGCATTATTTAAAACATTTAACCAATTAAGCATGGCATCACTTTGGAGCATATAACCAAATTTGAGATTATCTTTATAATGAATGATATCGCCACTGGTTAAGCATTCCATATTAGTTAAAATATTTAAAAGGGTAGATTTACCACAGCCAGAAGGTCCTACAATACAAACAAATTCATTTTCGTTTAAGTCAAAAGAAATATTTTTAATGGCTTCAAGAGTATTATTTTTAGAATAGTAAACTTTATGTAAATTTTTAAGACTAAGAAGTTTGGTCATAAAGATTATTAATTAAAGCATTATAGGGAATAGAAGTAGTTATTAAATTATTTTCTTGTAAAAGAGTGACGAGATTGTTGAAACTAGTTTCAGAGATATAGGGATTAGGTAACCAAGAATCATATTTTTTATAATTATCAATAATTGTTTTTAAATCATTTAAAGATGTATCGGGAAATTCTGGTAAGATAATATTAGCTATATCCTCACTATCATGATTTAGAGTATATTCTAAACCTTTATTAAGAGCGTTTGTAAATTGGATTAAAAGATCTTTATTTTTAGTTAAATAACTTTTTCTAGCATAAAAAGCAGTATAGGGAACTTCACCTGATAGTTTACCAATAGATTCCACAATACAAGCATTACTCATATTAACAACACTGGTGGCAGTTGGTTCAAATAAATTGACATAATCGCCAAGGCCACCAATAAAGGTGCCAGATAAAGCAGCAAAATCGATACTGTAATTCACTTTAATTTTAGAAAGATCAATATTACTATTTTTCATAGCATTTACGAAATTTAAAGCCGGCATACCACCTGCACGACCTACTAAAATTTCTTTACCATATAAATCTTCTAAAGTAAAATCTTTAGAGCAATCGCGACTAATAAGAAACTGACCATCTCTTTTAGTAAGACCGGCGAAAGTTACTAAATAATCTTTTTCAGCATTATCATAAATATAGATAGCAGATTCAGTACCCGCGAAACCAATATCAACAGTATTGGATAAAACTGCTGCGCTTACTTTATCAGCACCGGGTGTTAGGATAACTTCTAAATCAATACCAGCTTCTTTGAAGTAACCTTTTTCAATGGCCACATACATGGGAGTATAGAAAGCCGAATGGGTTACTTCTGCAAGTTTTATATGAGTTAAATTATTATTAGTTTCGGTTTTAGATTTGTTTAATTTTAAAAAGGTTATAAAGACTAAAACTAATAGTAAGATAACTATTAAAAATGTAATAATTTTATTTTTCATAAGTCCTCCTTAATATTACAATGTATTATATTCAAAAAAAGAAGAGTTGTTATTTTAGTTGTCAGTTGTGGGATATTTTTTGCTTTTAAGCTTTACTTTTATTTAGAGCTTTGCTATAATAGTTAATAGAATAAAGGAGTGTTGGTTATGAAATCAGCAACATTAGAAGTTACAAAACTTCTTGATAAACTATATAATCTACGTGGTAGTGATAGTGTGGTACTTAAAGAAATGGACACTAAAAAAGAAGCAGCAGAAGAAACTTTAAATAGAACAACTGAAGAAAAAAGTACTTTACAAGAGAAAATTGAATCTTTAAAGAAAGATAATGAAGATTTAACAGAACAAGGAAAAAAACTAGGAGAAGTATTAAGCAAAATCGATAAAAATGATTATGCGACAGTTATTGAAAGATTAAATATTAGTTTTGATCCAGAAGCTTTAAAGCAAGAACTTGATTCTTCACTACCTAAAACTATTGATAAAGTAAATAAAGAAATTGAAGAAAGCGAAGAAAAGCTAGTTAAAGTGGAAGAGGAAATGAGTAGTGCCATTACCACGATTGAGGAAATTGGAATTAGAAGAGATGCGGCCGTAGAAGCCCAAGATAAACTTAATGAATATTTCGATTTAGCTTTAGCGGGTAATATAAACATTACAAGGGATTCAATTACAGCTTTATTAGAACAATTTGATTTTAATGAAGATGAGAGAAGAGAAGCGGCAAAATTATTAATGTTCCCAGAAGATGCTTTATTTGATTATGATAATAAAGTTAAAAATAGTGAGAAGAAATCTATTAGTGAGGTATTAAAAGAAGCTAAAAATGAAGCTGATAGTCCTCAAGTAGAAAAAATTGAAATAAAGGAAACAGAAGAAATTACCGAAGAAGTAAAAGAAGAACCAAATGTTGAACCCGAGATAGTAGAAGTTAAAGAAGTAACCAAAGAAGAAGAGAAAAAAGAATTTGATAAAGAAGATTTGATGGATTTATTTACCGAGATAGGCTTAGATTATTTGGATTATACAACAAGTGATTTAGAAGATATATTAAAACATTTTGATGAAAAAGTAATTAGAAGAAATGTGGCTATATTTAAAAATAATGATTTAAGTTTAGATATATTTGTGGATAATATAAGTTTACTTTATGACCGAGAATTAGAAGCAAAAGTAGATAGATTACTAAGAATTGGAAAGAGTGCTTTAGATATTTATTTAAATCCGAGTGTTCTTACAAAGTATGATTATCGAAATTTAGATAAAGCAATTATATTATTACAAAATAGTGGATTAGATCCAAAAAAAGTGCCTTTAATGGCCTATTAGGAGGGTTAAAATGAAATTTAAATTTAAAGATAATACGGAGTTTGTATTAGATGAGGGAGTAAATCCTAATAAGTTTTTAGCGTTAAGAGTAGTAGCAACAAGACCTAAAGATGTGAAAGTATTATTTTTAGAAAATGGCTATGATTTAACAACAGTACCAGGGGAATTTTTAAAAGTATGTACTTTTAATGATAAAGAAATTGCCGAGTTAGATCAAGTTTTAAAAGAAATTGAAGAATTAGGATTAAAAGCAGTATTTAATCTTAATTTAAAAGTTCAATCTTTTAAAAGAATATTTTTAGAAAGAGTTAAATATTGTATTCATAATAATGTGGAATATTTAAAAGAAGATAATACTTTTAGAAGTGAATTAGATACAACCGAAGCTTTCGCGGAATATACGGCGAGAGCAACAAGTCTAGAAGATGTAAAAACAGTGCAAGAAGTAGAACAAATGGAACAAAAAGGTTTAGATGAAGAAGATAATGCGATTAAATATGATATCTTAAAGACTTTAACAGAAATTAATCAAAATGCGATTGATCCATCTGTAACTTTTATAATTTCGACGATTATGACGAATTTAGATGAAGTTATTGCCAAAGATAATAAGAATTATCGGATGATGGGTACAAGACATTTAGTGGAAAATGCCTTACAAGGTATAAATTTAGATAGTGAGTTAGAATATTTAATTAATAAAGAAATTTTAACAGCTTTCCCTGATAGTAAAGAAATGAATAATGAAAGGGGAGTCGGAGCATGAAGTTCTTAGAAAAATATGGGTTTGATAAAAAAGATATTGAAGTATTAAAAGAAAATTCAAGTAGTAGTTTGTTAAAAGAAATTGAAGCTCATAAGAAATTAGTAGGAAAAAATTTAGATTATTTAAATAATATTGGAGTTACAAATTTGATTGAAATATTTATTCATTATCATGATATGTTCTTAATGGATAATAGTAACTTTGTAGAAATATTTAGTCAATATGAGCCTAAAAGCTTAGTAGAAAAGTTAGCAAAAGATGTTCGAGTTATGGAGTACTTATAGTTATAAGTATTTACTTGAAATATAAATTTTAATTTGATAAAATAAACAATAGGAGGAGAGTTTATGGCTCTATTTAAAAATATTTTTAAAGATGAGGAAGAAGAAATAATTGATAGTTCAGAAGATGAGTTTTATACAACAACGGAAGCAGATGCTTTAAATGGTGCAGATAAGAATGGGAATAAAATGATTCTTTTAGAACCACGAGCTTATTCGGAATCACAACAAATTGCCGATCATTTAAAAAATCGTAATAGTGTGGTAGTTAATTTAAAACGAGTTACATCGGATCAGGCCAAAAGAATTATTGATTTTTTGAGTGGGTGTATTTATGCGATTGGGGGATCTATGCAGAAAATTGGCGTAGGTATTTATTTATGTACACCAAAAAATGTTAATGTTCAAGGCAAGATTTCGGATGAAACAGAAAAAAATAAAACAGAAGTAGAAGAAGAATGGTAGTTTAGATAAAAATTAGTATTTGAGGTGATGTGTTTTTGAGAAAGTTTAGCTCGAGTATCAATGGCTATAATAAGTTAGAAGTCAATAATTTTGTTAGTGAAGTTACAAATGAATATGAAAGCATGCTTACAAAATTAAAAAAACAAGATGAAGATATTATAGCGCTTAAAAGTGAACTTGAAAAATATAAAAATATGGAAAATACTTTAAATAGAGCCATTATGGTGGCGGAAGATGCCTCAAATCAAATAAAAAAAATAGCAAGAGATGAAGCCAAAGGGGTTATTGAAGATGCCCGAAGAAATGCTTCAAGAATTGTCAATGATGCGTTACTTAAAGCGGATAAAGTGGAACAAGATGCCGAACTTTTAAAAAGAAGAGTAACAATATTTAAAAGAAGACTTCGGAGTGTTGTGGATGAACAAATAGAGTTTATTGACAGTATTAATGAAGATTATTAAAAAAATAGTAAAATTTATAGTGGAATAACTATAATTTTTTTTGTATAATAGGTTTAGGTGAATAAAAATGATATATTTAGATTATAGTGCAACAACACCAGTGGGTTATGAAGTATTAGATACATATAATAGGACAAGTAAAGACTTTTTTGGAAATCCTAATTCATTACATGAACTAGGGGTTAAAGCCAAAAATTTAATGAATAGTGCTACCAAACAAATCGCGGAAATTTTTAATATCGATGAAGCTGAGATAACTTATACTTATAGTGCAACGGAAGCTAATAATTTAGCAATTTTGGGGGTAGCTTTAAAAAATCATAAAATTGGAAAACATATAATTACTTCAAAGTTAGAACATCCTTCTGTTTATGCGATATGTGATTACTTAGAATCAATTGGTTTTGAGATAAGTTATGTAAAAAATGATAATGAAGGGTTAATTGATTTTGAGGATTTGAAGAATTTAATAAGACCCGATACAATTTTAGTTAGTATTTGTGCTGTAAATAGTGAAACAGGTGTAAGACAGCCTTTAAAAATGATTAGACAAATTATTAAGAAAGAAAATCCTAATACTATTATTCATTCGGATATGACGCAAGCTATAGGTAAAGTAAGTGTCAATATGCATGATGTGGATTTAGCAACTTTTTCCGGACATAAAATATATGGGCCTAAAGGAATAGCAGTTTTATATAAAAGTAACAGTGTTAGTTTAATGCCGGTTTTATATGGAAGTGGGAAAACAAATATGCTTAATCCCGGAACTCCAGCTGTACCTTTAATTGTCGCTTTATCAAAGGCGGTTAGATTAGCAACCACGGATATTGAAAAAAGAGAAAGATTTATAGAAAGATTAAATCAAAAAATTGTCGATGCTTTAAGTAAATATGAAGGAATAATGATTAATAAAACAAAATATGCAATACCCCATATATTAAATATAAGTTTAAGAAATATTAAAGCAGAGACTTTCTTACACGCTTTAGAGGAATATGAGATTTATTTATCTACCAATACTGCTTGTGCAAGTGGAGAAGTTTCTTCAAGTGTAATGGCTATTTATAATGATCAAGTTCGGGCGGCATCAACGCTTAGAATAAGTTTATCTTATTTAACGACCTCAGATGAGGTAAACAAATTTATTGAAGCTTTTATCCAGATTTATAAAAGGTTAAGTGGACTTCATAATTAAGGAGAAAAAATAATGCGAAAAGAAGCATTATTTTTTTTGTGGATTAAAAAGTGTTAAATAATTGTTAAAATTGTAAAAGTAAGAAAAAAAATGAAAAACCTATTGACAGACGGGGGGGGGTATGTGATATACTTGATATCGGAAAGGAGAAATGGATTGTGAAAAATCTAAAAAATATGTTAGGTTTAATGGTTGTTTCAGCTTTAGCAATGGTTGGAATGACTAATGTACATGCTGAAGTTGCAACAACATGTGCAAAAGATAAGGGTGCATCTATCGGAACTGCTTGTTATGATAACTTTGATGCTGCTGTAGAAGATCTTGCAGATGGTGATACAATTAAATTATTAGCAAACGCTACTCCTAGTAGTGGTGTATCAATTGATGAAGATAATGTTACAATTGATCTAAATGGTTTTAATATTACTTTAGCTGCAAATTCAATAACAGTTTCTGCAGATTCTGCTTTAACTATTACAGGTAGTGGTGAAATTACAGGAACTAGAACTTTAATTTCTGTAAGTGCAGGATCTAAAGTTGTTGTCGATGGAAGCACTAAATTAACGCAAAGTGTAGCAAGTAATTATGCTACTTATGCTGCAAATCCAGTAATAATGGTTGCTGATAATGCTGATGCTAAAAAATCAACAGTAGTTGAAGTTGGCTCTGGCGTTACTGTGAAATCTGAAAACGGTTATGGTTTAGTATTAAATGGTACTAAATCATTAAATACAGCTGTTAAATTAGCTGGTACTTGGACTACAGGAGGATATGCTGTAAAAGTTAACGGAACTGTTGCTTATACAGAAGCAAATGCTCCAAAAATTGATATTGTTGGAGGTGATTTTACTTCAAGAAAGAGTGTAGCTTTATATGCTGCTGGTTATGCAATTTGGAATGTAAATGCTAAGTCAGTAAAAGGTATTCAAGCTATGCAAGTTAAATCTGGTGATGTAACAATTGCTGGAGGATCTTATGAAAATACTAAAGGCACAATAGCAGTTGGAAATGGAGCAAAATCTGATGCTAATGGTGTCATTTCTGTAGTTGGAGAGGCTGCTGGTTATCCTAAGGCTGAATACATTGATTTAAAAGTCAATGGTGGTACATTCACTGCTAAAGAAGAAGGAACTTATGCAGTTTATATTACTGAAGCTACAGAATCTAAATTAGCTATTAATGGTGGTTCATTTGCTAGTGCAAAGGATAAAAAAGGAAATCAATTACCAGTTATTAATTTAGATTATGAAGATGAAGCAGTTGAATTTATTAATAAACATGAAGGAATGATTACGGCTGGAGAATTTACTGGTAGTATAATTGGTGAGGTATCAGATACAGAGCATACTGTTTCTGCTGAGAATGCTACAACTGCATTAGCACCTAATGCAAAAACTGAAAATGGTAAAGTTACTGTTGGTGATTCATCTCAACAAACTCCAGGAACAACTGATCCAAGTAAACCTGGCGAAGAACAAAAACCTGGTGATAATGAACCTGAAGAAAATCCTAAAACTTTCGATGCAATCGGTAGTTTAGTAACTATGGCTGTATCAAGTTTAGGTGTTATCGGAACTGCTACAAAAAAAGTTTTACGATAATTAAAATTTAAAATTAAAAAAAATAAAAAAAACCTAATAACTTTTTAAGACGAGTCTTTTTCTCTCGTCTTTATTTTTTTGTGTTTAAAAGTGTTAAATTATTGTTAAGATTGTAAAAGTAGGAAAAAAAATGAAAAAGCTATTGACAGACGGGGGGGGG
>CANQBY010000046.1 GCA_947589695.1 uncultured Bacilli bacterium | reverse complement strand
GTCCAATAATATTGATTTGTATATAAATAAAAGCTTGAATTTCGTCCTCCAAAGTACGCCCCAGCTAATAAGACCTCATCTGCAGTTATAAGTCCTATTGGATGAGGTAAGATTCCATTCCCTTTATTTGCCCCTTCTTTGGTAAACAAGTCCCTTTGATATGCCGTGTTATTAACTGCTACACTTGTTTCTTGGGTTATTGCTGTGGTTGCACTCACTCCACATTTTAATGTTGGCAATTGTTCTTGTCTAATACTTCCATTTTTATATACTCTTCCATTTGCTGCATAACTTGTTTTTGATGTTCCTTTTCCTGTTCCACTATCGTAATCAGGTTCTGCTCCTGTTACTACTTGGCGATCATTACAAAAACCGGCGTCCGGATCTATATATTTTTCATAATCTGTTAAATTTTTTTCATACCAACTATTTAGTGATTCCGCTACTGTGCTTGGATTACTTGCTAAACTTGTATGTGTATCTTCATAAGTATTTGCTTCTTCTTTGCCATAATAATATCCTACATACGTATTATCCTTATATGGACTTAATTTATACTCGCCAACATCTATATTAGTATTTGGTCCGGTTGTATCTGTACATGTTTCTCCTTTACATTGAAATATCATCCTTATTGTTCCATCACCATTTATTCGGATAATTCGCCATCTCATTCCAGCAAATTGTACCCAATTATTTGGTGCCTGTCCCCTAAAGAAATAACTTGACCCATCATTATCTTCGGCCTTATACAATGTGTTTTTATTATCTCTATCATCTATTCCCGTTACTTTTAAGATTCCATTTGTACTTGTAGAAAAGTTTGTTCCACTTTCAGCTGTTTTAAAATCAGAAAATAATTCAGCTAAAGTTAGTTTTGGTTTTTCAAAATATAAATAACACTTCGTTCCCTTTTTAGATATATCTATTATTAATTTACTATTTACATAATCTAAAATATCCTTAATCTTCTCTTCTTTCCCAGGTTCTGTACAATAACTCATATTATTATCTATTACATATCCGTCTTTAGGAATATCATCTGTCGCTATATATTCTGCTGTTTTATCATCTTTTTTATAAACAGCTATGATATTTAAATCAGAGTTTTCATAAGTAATTGTTCCACTTGCTAATTTCACACTATCGACAGATTTATATTTCGCATAACTAAATATGAAATTTACTATAATAATAAGTACTACTCCAACTATTATTCCACATAAAAATACTTTTTTACTATTACTAACATTTAATTTTTCATATTTCATATTTTCATTACTCCTATCATAGAAATTTCTAGTTTATAAATAAATTATAATTCATGATATAGTATTTGTCAACATAAATTGCATTATTTAGCCCGTTTTTGATTATTCTAAATAAGAAAGTTTTACAATTATAATGGTGGTAGAAAATGTATACAACAAAAATCAAGGAATTAAGAGAAAGAATTGGTTTAACCAAAACTGAAGTCGGAAAAATATTAGGAATTGATAGAAGTCAATATGGTCATTATGAAAATGATGATTTCACTATTCCCATAAAACACATAATAACTCTTTGTGATTATTACAATGTTTCATTAGATTATATCTTTGAATTTAATGATACTAAAAAATATCCCCATAGCAAACCTGAAATAGATAAAAAACTAATGGGACTTAGACTAAAAGAATTTCGTAAAGAAAACAAATTAACCCAAACTGATTTAGCCGAATTTTTAAATACTACTTTTTCTACTATTTCATCTTATGAACGAGGTATAAATATTCTATCAACTAATTATTTATATATTATAAGTAAAAAATATCATCTTTCAGCCGATTATCTACTTGGTAAAATAGATTATCCTAAATATTTAAAAAATAATGACTAATCATCATTATTTTCTTTTATAATATCTAAAAAAATATAATTAGCAAGCATTATCCCTGCTACACTAGGAACAAATATTGCACTTCCTACCATTCCATCAGTTTTAATTGCTTCTTCCCTACTAAATAAAACTGGAATATCTAAAGAGATATTTTCTTTTTTCAATTCATATCTAAGCTTCTTTGCTAAAGGATCATTAAAAGTTTTATTTAATTTTGTAATTTCGAGTAATTCCGGATGTAATTTTCTTCCTGTTCCTAAACAAGTAATAATTTTAATCTTGTTTTTCTTTGCATATTTTATTAATTCCATTTTAATTTTTATATCATCACAAGCGTCGATTATATATTGATAATCTTCTTTAATATATTCTGAAAAATTATCTTTAGTTAAAAATACATCTATCGCCTTAATATTGATACTAGAATTTATTTCTTTTGCTTTTTTTAAAGCTTCTTCAACTTTTCTTTTTCCAACATTACTTTCTTTACTAATAATCTGCCTGTTTAAATTAGAAACCTCAATTTTATCGCCATCTACAATAGTTATATTAGCAAAACCACTTCTAACTAAAGCTTCCAAAGTAAAACCACCAACGCCCCCTACACCAACTAAAAGGACTTTTGTATTTTTAATTTTTTCCAAATCTTCTTCATTTATTATTTTAAGTAATCTTTGAAACATAAATATCACCAAAAATATTATAGCAAACAAAAACCCAAAGGAGAAGTCTATTTGTGGATAAAATCCCGCTCGCTCGCAGGTGGTAAGAAACATACATACTTCTGGATTCTGGCAAATCAAGACCAGCATTCAACTCCATATGTAATTATTCTCCCTAAATTATCTCATAGTCGGTTTTATGTAAAATAAACTATAACCTTTAGGTAATATTATTATATCACATCTTCAAAATATTATTCAATCAAAAAATATATATTTACATTAAATTTAAAAAAAATTAGAGTTAAACTCTAATCTTTTTGCTTTTTATTAAGGCCCTACTTACGGCGGGGCATCACCATCTTTTTATTAAATCCCATTTATGGCTGGGAATCACCGCTTTTATTAAGTTCCTCTTATGGTGGGAATCACCATGCAATCTCTTGCATATTTAAATTCTATCATAAAGCATATTATTTGTCAATCAAAATTATTCATTTAGCTATACTACTACTATCTCATTAGAATCATCCATTACTCAAAAGCCTCTAGCTTGCTTATTTCTCCAGAAAAATCCTAATCTTAATCTATTGTTAAGTAGTTCGCCAAATTTCATACCAATTTTTTAAATTAGAAAGTCCATCTCCCGCGATATCTTTAATTAAATCCCAAGTTAAACTAAAATTCTTTTTTAATTCGGCAAACCCTGATCGAGCACTCTCACAAGCTTCACTATTACTTGCACAAACACTTGAGGCAATATTTAAATAAGTACTTACTACTTTTTCTTTTATATTGGTATAAATTTTACTAGTTGTACTACTAATACTTTCTTTATAACCCGGAAAATATTTTTCTATTTTCCCATCAAAATAAAGTGCCATTGCTAAAACTTTTAATTTAGCACCAGCGGTCAATTCCGAAAAAGTATGTCCTTTAATAGTACCATTATAAAATAGAAAATCTATAATACTCACAAACCCACTTTTAACACTACTACCTAAATTATTACTATCAATTTTTGCTTGATAATCATTAAAATAATTTAACACTTCCGTATCTACATCAGTCTCCTTATTTTGAGCCTCATTAGAACTACTCGTAAAATTATTATCAGTGGTACTACTATTATTTTCTTCATTATTATTACTTATCCCCGTATTTGGTTCCGTATCTTCAGTATTATTATCTACATTAGAATTATTATCACTATTACTAGTAAAATCATTATTTGTATCTTGACTCTTGTCTTCTTCGTCATTTTTATCAGTATCTAAACCATTATCTTTAACTTTTATTAATTCTTCATCTTTTATCTTGATAGTTTTAGGACTTGCTTTAGTATCTATATCTGTTTCTAAATACTTAAATTCTACAATATCTCCTATTTTGTATTTTCCTTTTATATTATTAATAACATAATCTTCATTAATTCCTTCAATTATTACATAATCATCACTAGCTACAATAACTTCCCCTTTAATCGTTAATAACTCTGTTTCTTTATTAGTAACTAAATGATATATTACCATTAAACTACCCATAAATAATATAAATAATCCTATAATTATTATATTTTTAAATTTATCCATCTAAATCACTGCTTTCTTTTAATCCCTTAAAACAATTATATTATATCACTAAAAAAGATAAAACACAAATGTTCTATCTTTAATCCCATCTTCTTATTTTATCTACTTATCTAATTTTTCTTTCAATATTTCTTTAGTTAACACCGGATTAGCTTTTCCTCTTGTATTTTTCATCACTTGTCCTACAAAATAATCAAATAAATTAGTTTTCCCATTATGATATTGTTCTACTTGATTAGGACTATTATTAATTATTTCATCAATAATTTGATTTAATTCTTCTTTATCACTTAATTGAGCATTATCTTCTTTAACAAATTCTTTTACTTCTTTTTGTTCCATTAAAACTTTATCAAATATTTCTTTTGCTTGTTTAAAACTTATTGTTCCCTTACTTATTAAATCTGTTAAATCTTTTAATCTCTTTGGAGTTAAAAATATATCTTTAATTTTTCTTTCTTCTTTATTCAAATACCCCATTATTTGGGTTGTGATCCAATTACTGGCTGTTTTTGCCTCAATTCCTAAGTTTAAACATTCTTCAAAATAATCTGCAATATCTCTATCTTTTACTAAAATACTCGCATCATAATTACTCAAATTATAATTATTTATATAATCATATTTTCTTTCTAAATAAAGTCGTGGAATTTCTTCTTTTAACTTATCTAACCATTCTTGCGTTACTTTATATTTTGGAATATTAGGTTCGACAAAATACTTATAGTCAATCGCATCCACTTTACTCCGCATATGGACCGTTTTTTGGGTTTCTTCATCCCATCTTCGCGTATCTTGTTCTACTTCGTTATAGCGGCCCTCTTCTTTTAATTTAGTTTGTCTTTCAATTTCATAATTAATTGTATCCACTACTCCCGAAAAAGAATTAACGTTTTTAACTTCGACTCTCGTTCCTAATTCTTCCGTATCTATATCCCGAATTGAGACATTTACATCACATCTAATTTGTCCTTTTTTGGTATCAGCTTCCGATACATCTAAATATTGATAAATTCTTCTCATATGCTCTAAAAAGGCTAAAACCTCTTCAGCACTATGAAAACAAGGTTCCGTTACTAATTCGAGTAAAGGTACTCCACATCTATTATAATCTATCGTTGAAGTATCAAAATAATGATCTAAACTAGCCGCGTCTTCCTCTAAATGGACATCATGAATTAAAACTTCTTTTAAGTTGCCATTTACTTCAATTTCGGTTTTTCCATTAACCCCGACCGGCTCTGACATCTGGGTTATTTGATATCCTTTGGGTAAATCGGGATAATAATAATTCTTTCGATCAAAATAAATATATTCCGGTTGGGTACAATTAAGAGCTAAACTCACCTTTAAGCTATCTTCAACACATTTTTGATTAACCACGGGTAAAGTTCCGGGAAATGCTAGATCCAAAAGAGCTATATTACTATTAGGTATTTCACTATAAGCATTGCTTGCTCTACTAAAAACTTTCGCCTTACTTTTAAGTTCACAATGCATTTCAATTCCTATCACGGGAATTTGTTTTTTCATTACTCTACCTCCTTTGCTATTTGTCCTTTAAAATCCATTAAAGATTCTAAGGCATAAGCTAGATTTAACACATCTTCATCTTTATAACAATTACCTGTAATATTAATTCCTACTGGTAACTTATTGATAAAACCATCAGGAATAGTAATAGAAGGAAAACCCCCAAAGTTTCCAATTTGTAAATGTTCTTCTAAAATACTTGTATTTTCATCGATAACATCATCATCTTGTGAAAACTTTTTCGCCGGGCCACTTGATACTGGCATAATTAATCCATCATAAGTTTTAAATAAATCTTTCATAGTATCGACAATTAATCTTCTTACTCTTTGAGCATTTTTAAAATATCTTTCTTGATTTTCTTTTTGTAATATATAAGAACCAATAACAAATCTTCTTTTAATTAATGGTGAAAAACCTAAAGTTCGGTGTTCTTTAATCATTTCCATTACATTGCAACTCTTTCCCCGAGGTCCAAATATAATTCCGGTTAAATTAGACATATTGCTAGTTGCTTCTGCACAAGATAAAATAACATAAACACTCGGAAGAGCATTAAGTAGATCTTTATTAATACTTACGCCTTCAATTTCTACTCCTTTAGTTTTAAATAATTCTAAAGTTTTATGAAAATTAGCCAAATGTTCTTTTAATTCTAAATTAGCCATCGGATAGTTTTCAATCTCACATATTTCTTTTATATAAAATAACTTTTTTCCCTTAACATCACCGGTTAAAGCTTTAGTTAAATTAATATTTTTCGAATCCCATGAGGTCATATCATGGCTATCTTTTCCTTTCATTGCATCAACAACAATCGCCGCATCTTCCACACTTCTAGTTAAGACTCCACAGTGATCCAAACTACTAGCAAAAGGAAATAATCCATATCTTGATAACATTCCATAAGTAGGTTTATAACCCACAATTCCACAAAAAGCAGCTGGTTTTCGAATCGAATCTCCCGTATCACTACCTAAAGCATAAGGATAAACCCCGGCAGCCACTGCACAAGCAGAGCCGGCTGAAGACCCAGCGCACATTCTTTCTTTGCTCCAAGGATTTAAGACTTTTCCTGTATGACAAGTAGTCCCGGTACCCCCCATTCCAAACTCATCAAGCGCCGGTTTATTTACCATTACTGCTCCTTTATCTAATAAATTTTGAACTACAGTCGCGGTATATATTGGTACATAATTATTTAAAGTATTAGAGGAACCTGTAGATAAAACATCTTTGGTCGAATAATTATCTTTAACTCCAAAAGGTATGCCGGAAACTATTTCCTCATTTATAGTTCCCTCGCTGGGATTATCTATAATCGTTACAAAAGCATTATATTTTTCTTGGACATCTTTAGATTTTTCCAAAGATTCTTGGATTAATTCTTTACTGGTAACTTCTTTTTTTTGTAATAACTCATGTAATTCTTTTAAGCTTTTATCCATATACATCTTAACCCACCACCTTTGGTACTTCTATTTCTCGGCCCTCTACAGCCCCCGCATTTCTTAAAGCTTCTTTAATTGGTAAAGACTCTTCTGCTTGATCAGCTGCTAAGAAACATGGCATATCATCTAAAGCATGCGTCATGGGTTCAACTTTTTCTATCCCAGCAATTTCACACACTTTTTGCATTGATTTATCTATTGCCTCAAATTCTTCTAAAACCATTTTATTTTCTTCTTCGGTTAAACCAATTAATAACTTATTGGCATAATCATCAACCATTTCTTTTGTAAACTTCATATAAACTCCTTAATATTCACAATTTCCTGGGGTTCTTGGATATGGAATAACATCTCTAATATTATCTACCCCTGTAAGATAAATAAGTAATCTCTCAAAGCCCATTCCAAATCCAGCATGTTCACATCCTCCATATTTTCTTAAGTTTAAATACCAATCCATCGCTTTTGTATCCATACCTAATTCTTCCATCCGTTTTACTAATTTATCATAGTTTTCTTCTCTTTGAGAACCACCCATTAATTCTCCTGCCCCCGGTACTTCTAAATCAACGGCAGCTACAGTCTTTAAATCTGGATTTTGTTTCATATAAAATGCTTTAATATCTTTGGGCCAATTCTTAATAAATACAGGGCCATTAAAATATTCTGTAATATATTTTTCATGTTCTTTAGCAATATCTTCCCCATATTCTGGTTCAAATTCCCATTTAACATCCGCCTCTTTAAGAATTTTAATTACTTCTTCATGATCAATTCTAACAAATTTACTTGTAATTAATCTTTCTAACTTTTCTCTTAACCCTTTTTCTACAAAACTATCAAAGAAATCAATTTCTAACTTACAATTATCTAACACATATTTAACTACATATTTAAGCATTTCTTCCATGACATCCATATCTTTTTCCAAATCACAAAAAGCAATCTCTGGTTCAATCATCCAAAATTCGGAAGCATGTGTTTTGGTATTAGAATTTTCGGCCCTAAATGTTGGTCCAAATGTATATGTTTTTTTATAAGCCAAGGCAAATGTTTCCGCTTCTAATTGTCCACTTACCGTTAAATTAGCCATTTTGCCAAAGAAATCTTTTTTATAATCTATTTCTCCTTTAATTTTATCAAGTGGTAAAGTAGTTACTTGAAACATTTCGCCGGCACCTTCACAGTCACTCGCAGTAATTAAAGGGGCATGAAAATAAACATAGCCTCGATCTTGAAAATATTTATGAATCGCATAAGCAGCGACACTTCTCACTCTAAAAACGGCTTGAAATAAA